>NZ_FTMS01000002.1 GCF_900156105.1 Alkalispirochaeta americana | reverse complement strand
AAAGGATTCTCTGCGCAGTCCAGGATTCTTTCGCCGATCGAACCCCACAAATCGGGTTCCCCAATCCCGGGAAATCATATCTTTCCCAAATAGGGTGTGCCGTCCTCGGGAGCCCGGGATGCCCCAGGCGTCCTAACGCCGCGCTCTGCGGAAATTTAGGAGCGCCAGCGAGTAAATTTTCCGTAGCAGCGCATTGTTATGCCTTTGCTCCCAAAATTACCTCTGCGAGCTCTCCGGCGATTTCCTCAATGCTCTGCAAAGAAGTGTTTAGCGCTACTTTATCCGCAAGTGCTGGGCTAAAATTAATAACTTCATTCTTTGTTATTTTGTGCCATATCGGCAATATCATTTTATGTCCATTCATTTCCCGCGCAACCATAGAGTCAAGCTCGTACTGTGTCCAATTCTTCGAGCAAAAAGCAGATGATAGAATCACTGTTCCAAATCTCGAGTTTACCAACCCTTGATCGATACTTTTTCGCAAGCTGTCACCAACTTTTAAAGTAAATTCGTCATACCATACTTTAACCCCAATATTTTCTAGCGTTTCAGCGAGCGGGCGAACAAATTCTTCCTTATCTTCTGATGCATGGGATATAAACAAGTCATATTTCACAATATTTGTATGCGAAATGTTTTGGGTGCTCGCCAACTCTTTCACAGAAGCAGCCATATTCGCAGTTTGATTGATCTCTGCTCGCAACCGGCGCTGATATTCAAGCTGCTCTCTCTGATGCCTCTTTTCTATATCTGCTAGTTTTTTCCTTTCTCTCTCATCGGCAACAGCTTGCTTTTTACGTTCCTTTTCCTCTTCCTTAAGAAGATCTTGCTTAGCCTTTAGCAACTGCCCTTCTTTGTCGGATAGCTTTTTATAAAGACCCGCTTTATTTACTTGTATCTTAGCTATTTCAGACTGCTTTCTTTGGACTTCAGCGCTTTTGCTTTTCAGAGTGCTATTACTAGTGCTTTTGGTAATGCTCCTTTCAATTTGTCCGATCCGATTCCCACAATCAGACTCCTTTTTTGTCTCCAAACTCATTTTGTGATGGAGATCTGATATTTCTTTTTGCAACCTAGCAATCAAACTTGAAATTGTTGAGATAGACATTCTTACTCCATTGCCTGTTTTAATCTTGCATAACGCTGGCTTAACCGGCAATGCCTGACCAGCGGAGCGGGGTGGCGCGGTTTGTGCATAAGCGAGCGAAGCGAGGTGCACAAACCGTGACAGAAGGCATTGTCCGGTTGAAGCTGTTGTTAGAACGCCCGTGACCCCCGATAGCATCCAACGAACACCAGGGGAAATCAGGCACCGCCTTGGTCCTTTCTGGTTCTGCATCTCTGAAAAGAAATCCTCTTTTCCAGATCCAGTGAAAATGATCCGGGTCCATTATCCGCCGAATATATCGATTTTTCCAGCAGAAAAGACTTTCTCGCTGACCAGATTGCCTTCACCGATCGCCCTTGAACAGGCGGTTTCAATCCCTGGATCGTGCAGCTTTCCGAATAACGAGTGCCGTCCTCGGGAGCCCAGGATGCCCCAGGCGTCCTAACGCCCGGCTCTAGGGCTGCATGGAGCGGAGCGTAATGCAGTCCCTAGCAGCCGCTTGTTAGATTTAATCGCTTGATCCATCCACGATAGCTTCATATTCAAATTCGTATTGTCCCGCTGGCAGTCTCTCTCCATAATCCGTGGACTTCATATGGATATTAAAATCGAATTTCGTGCCGGTACCACATCGTACAAAGTTATTCGGAGTACCAGTAGGAGAGTTGACTAGCCTTGCTTCAAGAATTGGCACCCCGTTCATTTCCGGCTCAAACCGACCGCTACAGGTAAATTTATATGCTGGCTCACTGAGTGTTACGTTCAATGTTCCTGTGGCCATATCTGCGTCACTTATTTCATCATCCTGATCTATTTGGCTTACTAAAGGCGTTTTTCTTGATCTCTGCCGCACAAATTCTCGAATTTCTTCAACTGCCTCAACATTGGCCGCCTCACCAGAGGTTTCACCTGAATATTCTAAAAATCTATCAGTTCGATAAAGCAAGAATCGCTGCCCTGTCTCTTCGAAAAACTCCTTCAATAACTCATATAGCGGGCCAATTGTTTTACCTGATGATTTTTCCCACCAATCCTCTTTTTGCTCAGAGGTTACAAATATAAGTGGCTTATTGGCCTCCTTTATGTGATCCATTACTTGGCGCCATATTATATAATCGCCATAAGGCTTAACCCCGTCTTTGGATGAATCTTTGTAGCCGGGTGGTATTTTGCTATCTTTCCTTCGCTTAGCCTCCTTCAGGACTTCAGGAAGCTTATCTTTCGAAAATGATGAGCCGACCTTTTCATCAAACAAATTGCAAATATTGTCTAATATCGGGTCATTAACTCTGTAATCAGGATATTTGTCTCTTATTTCTTGGACTTCTTTTATTGCACTTTCTGTCGCAGATTTTATAGCCTGTTCAAGCCGCTCTTCTAACTCATCCGGTATTATTCGGTTACTTTTAATTTTTTTAAGAGGCTCTTCGATAGATTTTTGGACTTCAGAAATATTTTTCTCTGCATCGTTAAATGCGCTATTTGATGAGAGTATGACGCTATTCCTATTTCTGAAAAACTCTTCCGCGACCTGATGGGGAATCCAAGCTCTACCGTCAAAGGAATTAATCGCAGCAAGCAATGTTTCCCTAGTGTCTTCGTGGTACCTATAAAGATCTAAAAGCACGTTCGTATCAACTGTTAGAATTCCCTCTTCCCATATTTTTCTAATATCGTCATCGCTTAGAGGGAAATACCACTTAAACAGTTCTTTCATAAAATCTCCGATATGTGGACAAATCTAACGTTTGCATAACCTGCGAGACGTAAGCTGGCGTGGTTTTTGCCCGGCGAAGCCGGAACAGCAAAAACCATGACAGTAGGCGAGTCAGGTTCATGTTTATGTTATAAACCGAAACCCAAACTCCCGCTCTTCTCGAAAGGCCGTGAATAATCCCGACCCCTAATTATTCATGAACCTCTGAATAAGTATTCGTCCAATCCGTGGCTATTGCCAGGCTGTCTTCGTTAATCTGCATGATTGATGCGAGAGTAAGATTTCAGACCCGAGCGATCAGCAGCAATGCCACAGATTGTACTTCTCGCGCTGCTGATCGCCCCCGCTTGCAGGGGAGAAGAGCCAGCTCTTAAACAACTAGAAGAATCCTCTTTAAAAACCATTCTCAAACATGCAGCTTCTGGTGCCGTCCAGAATGATACCCCAGCGTTTATAACGTTTGCATAACCTGCGAGACGTAAGCTGGCGTGGTTTTTGCCCGGCGAAGCCGGAACAGCAAAAACCATGACAGTAGGCGAGTCAGGTTCATGTTTATGTTATAAACCGAAACCCAAACTCCCGCTCTTCTCGAAAGGCCGTGAATAATCCCGACCCCTAATTATTCATGAACCTCTGAATAAGTATTCGTCCAATCCGTGGCTATTGCCAGGCTGTCTTCGTTAATCTGCATGATTGATGCGAGAGTAAGATTTCAGACCCGAGCGATCAGCAGCAATGCCACAGATTGTACTTCTCGCGCTGCTGATCGCCCCCGCTTGCAGGGGAGAAGAGCCAGCTCTTAAACAACTAGAAGAATCCTCTTTAAAAACCATTCTCAAACATGCAGCTTCTGGTGCCGTCCAGAATGATACCCCAGCGTTTATAACGCTGGCTTAACCGGCAATGCCTGACCAGCGGAGCGGGGTGGCGCGGTTTGTGCGCAAGCGAGCGAAGCGAGGTGCACAAACCGTGACAGAAGGCATTGTCCGGTTGAAGCTGTTGTTAGAACGCCCGTGACCCCCGATAGCATCCAACGAACACCAGGGGAAATCAGGCACCGCCTTGGTCCTTTCTGGTTCTGCATTTCTGAAAAGAAATCCTCTTTTCCAGATCCAGTAAAAATGATCCGGGTCCATTATCCGCCGAATATATCGATTTTTCCAGCAGAAAAGACTTTTTCGCTGACCAGATTGCCTTCACCGATCGCCCTTGAACAGGCGGTTTCAATCCCTGGATGATACAGCTTTCCGAATAACGAGTGCCGTCCTCGGGAGCCCAGGATGCCCCAGGCGTCCTAACAATAACTGGACTGGTCCAGGATAATGATTGGAACACTGCAAAACTATCCGCGTATGCAGAATCCTTTTTCAACAGGTTGCAGGCCAACTCCCCCCCTAACCAGGGATTAGGAATGGTCTCCCACGATCCCCGGGATGTTATACGGATACTTGTAAGCACCTTAGCCTCCTAATCCAGCCCATCAAAGGGGCTTCGGACTCCCGAGGGGCCCTTGTTGAGCACGTGGGTGTAGATCATCGTTGTCTTTACATCACTGTGCCCCAGAAGCTCCTGTACCGTTCTTATATCGTAGCCGTTCTCAAGAAGATGAGTCGCAAAGGAGTGGCGAAAGGTGTGGCAGGAAATGCGTTTTTTGAGCCCCGAGGCAATGACCGCCTGCTTTACTGCTCGTTGAACAAGCGATGGATCCAGATGATGGCGTCCTTCTTCGCCTGTAGCACTATTGCGCCATCGTCTTCGCTGGGGAAATACCCATTGCCAGTAAATCTCCTGGTCCGCCCTGGGATATTTTCGCTTCAGGGCCTCGGGCAGGGCAACACGCCCCCAACCATCGGCAAGGTCCTGGTTGTGCAGGGTTTCAACCCGGGCGATTTGTTTGTTCAGTGGTGATATCAGAGATTCCGGCAACATCGTTACACGGTCCTTCGCTCCCTTGCCGTTGCGGACCAGGATCTCCCGGCGGGCCATATCGATATCCTGGACCCGCAGACCGATCGATTCTGCCAGACGGAGCCCCGTTCCGTACATGAGGGCTGCCAGAAGCCACATATCTCCCGAGAGCATCGCCAATACTGTCTTGACTTCGCTTTTGCTCATGACAATGGGGAGGCGCTGTGGTTTTTGGGCGCGGACGACCGAGCCCAGATCACCAATCTCCCGCTCAAGAACGTGGCGAAAGAAGAAGAGCAGGGCCGACAGAGCCTGGTTTTGGGTAGAGGCGCTTACCTTTTTCTGAACAGCCAGGTGGGTGAGAAAGGCATTCACCTCCGAGGGGCCTGCTTTGTCCAGGGGGGGATTTGTCGCGGAATGCAAGAAACCGTTGGACCCATTGCAGGTACGATTCTTCTGTTCTGGGGCTGTAGTGGCGGGCCTGGATTGCGTCCCTGCATTGGCACAGGAGCTCTTTGTCGTTTTCCTGTCCGGAGCTGCCTGGGGAGGGGCCGGGTCGGTGCGTTTTTCCGTGGGGATATTCAGGAGATTCCGGTGCTCTGAAGAGCCCCGTAGCCCAGAGCTCTTCCAGAAGATGAGCGCTGTGGCGCTGTGTTCCGGGTACAAGCCAGATTCGATCTTCCTGTATCCACCGCCGCCCGGGAACCCGGCGAAGAGCGGTTATTATGCGCCGATCGTAGGGAACGGTTACAGCCAGGGTGCCCTGGGGGAGAACTCGGATTTCAACACCCATGGTTGGTAACCCTCGAAAATTCCATCAGGAAAATAATAGTGCTGTCACAGCAATCCTGCAACTCCTTTTATCTTGAATCTTTCAAATATAGAAGAAAAATTGCAGAGAAAGAGAAAAAAAGAATATTGGAACTTTGTGAGGATCTCTGATACAATCGGAAACCGCTATGACAGAAGCTGAATTTGATTCGTCCTTTGAGTCGCTGGTTCTCCCCTTTGCAAATGAACTTGCCCGGGAGGCTCAGCAAACGATCGTCATCACCCATAAAGAGAATCTCCCCCTTCCGGCTGTGCTTCATACAGCGGCGGGACGGCCTCCTGTGATCTATCATGCCGCCCGGGATGGTGCGGCTCTTCATGGTATTGTAACTCAGTTGGGGACTTTCGAACGGGTCCTTCATGCTCGCAGAGCAGGGGTCCAGCAGATTTTGCGTCGCGATCAGCGTTTTTACAACCGGTTTCAGGATTCCTGTTCCGCCAAGATATCCTCCATGCGTCAGGCCGGCATACCCGATGCCCGGATCGCTCCCATCGTGGAAGGCTGGTTTAACGGTCTGGTGAACAATCTCCTGGGTACGCCCCTGCACCTTCTGGTAGAGTTCTCCCTGGCCCGGCGATTCCCCGAGTTTGAGGAGTTGCAGCTTCAGGGGATGGATGGTCTCGTGCGCCAGAGCGTGCCTTTTGTCCGTGCTCTGCTGGAAGACAAAAACGTTCCGCCCTTTGTTTCCCAGGCCACGGCTGTGCTGGCTCTGGTCATGGCTCTGGCTTTGCGCGACCGGGCTCGGGAGCGTGGGGCCGATCAGAAATCTTTCGATCATGTGGCCGATTTCGGTGCCTCCCGCCCCCGGAAGGCTCAGGCTCAAGAGCTCCTTCAGGATCTGCGTGATCGGGTAGAGGGGCCTGCCGGTGTGGAATGGGAGTTGGTTCATTCCTGGGCAGCAACGCTTCGCCTGGAGGCCTTCTTCGAGACAGCCCCCGATCCGGCGCCTCCCCAGGGGGCGGGTTTTATTCCAGGATACCCCCCCGTGATCGTGGGGGAACTCCCGCCACAGGAAGATTCTCTTCAAGACGGGCAGGAGGACGACGCGCTTCTGGTGGAGGCTCTTGCATCGGCGTTGCGGTATTTCAAGGCGCTCTCCCAGGATCAAATCAAGCGGATCACTCTGGAGATGGCCGAGATCGGGTCCGCCGGTTTCAATCCCCGGGATACGTCCCGTCGCTATACCCTTCCGGCGATTCCCGGTACGGAGTTTACAGGCCAGGAGCTTCTGGCCTGGACCTACGCGGGGTTTCAGCTGGTGAACCCCGAGGTCGAGACGGGGCTTGATTTTTCCCGGGCTTATGAGCAGGCGCTAACTCTGGTGTAAGAGGGCAGCCAATCCTCCCTGGCGGAGCACGCGGCGCTTCACCGCCAGGGTCAGGGTTTCGGGGTTTGGTTCCACCAGGCTCAGGAACGTCTTTGCTCTGGTAATCCCGGTGTAGATCAGTTCCCGGGTGAGTATCTCCGCCGGGGTGTCGGGCAGGACCAGTACTGTATGGTCAAATTCGGATCCCTGGGATTTGTGCACCGTCATGGCGAAGGCTGTTTCTGTTTCCTGGAGTCGCGCAGGGAGAACCCACCGAAGTGTTCCTGGTTCGTCACCGGGGAAGGCCGCCCGGAGGGCTCCGGGAAGGTCCAGGACCAGACCGATGTCCCCGTTCATGAGCTGCAGGCGGTAATCGTTGCGTGTGATCATCAGGGGCTGGCCCGGGTACCAGGTCTGCTCTGCCGGGATCAACCCTTCCAGGACCAGTTCTTCCCGGACCCGTTGGTTAATCTGTTCGACTCCCCAGGGGCCCTGTCGGAGGGCACAGAGAATCTGGAATCTTCCTCGTTCTTCCAGAACTGTCAAAGCCCAGCGCTCCCAGGCCTCAAGCGGTGCATCCTGGGGAGGGCGGCTTTCGTTCATCCTGAGCAGGTAGGCTCCTGACGTTCGGCATATCCTCCGAAACTCCTCGTCGCGGTTGGTTCGGGGAACAATCCGATGGACCGTCTGATCTTCCTGATGGTTTTGCGGGAGTCTTCCTCCCCTGACCGAGGTGGCGTAGAGGCCGATTCCTCCCGTTGATGAGAAACGAAAGCTTTTTCGCAGCATGGTGATCTGCTGATCCAGGGGCGATCCCTCGGTGCTCTGCAGTGCTTCGGGCAGGGTAACGCCGGTGCTCTCCTGAATCCATCGGGCTGTCTCCGGGGTGTAGTATCCGTCTTCGGCCCGGGAGCAGAGGTCGGCCAGGACCGAGCCTGCCTCAACCGAGGCAAGCTGGTCCTTGTCTCCCAGCAGAATCAGCCGTGTCTCGGGGCGTAGCGCTTCAAAGAGGGCTGCCATGAGAGCCACGTCGACCATGGAGGCCTCATCCACGACGACCAGGTCTGCCGGCAGGGGAAGAATCGGGCCGTAGGCAGGCTGCCCCCTTCGTCCCATCCCAAGAAGCCGGTGAAGGGTGGTAACATTCCGGGGAATGGTCTCCCGGACGTCCTCGTCCAGATCTTCGAGACGGGAGTGGATCGATTCCTGGAGCCGCACTGCGGCTTTGCCCGTGGGGGCCGCCAGGCGTATCCGCAGAGGTCCTTCCAGAGCGTGAAGCAGGGCCAGAACCGAGAGGACCGTGGTGGTTTTTCCCGTTCCCGGACCGCCGGTTATTACGGAAAAGCGGTTTCGTGCTGCCACGGCAGCGGCAATTCGGGGCCAGTGCGTGTCATCTTCCTGAAAGAGGCCTTCCAGGCGGGGGCGTATCCGGGCAGGGTCCAGGGAAAGGGGCTCGGCCCGTTGGGCGATTCCCCGGAGAATCGCCTGTTCCTGCCGGTAAAACCGGCGGAGCGCCAGCCGGGGCGAGGGGCTTTCCAGAAATACCAGGGGAGATGTGCTCTCGGGGTCGGTGAGGGGGCTCTCCCGAAGTGCCCGGACCCATTCGTCCAGGTCGATCGTCCCGGGCAAGAGAAGGGGAATCGGTTCCTCCCGGGACGATTCGTCCCGGGAAAACAGGGCCTGTTCCGGCGCTGCAGCGGCTTCTTTCAGATCAAGGCAGCTGTGGCCTGCTCCGCTGGAGCAACTCACCAGGAGCGCCCCCAGGAGAACCAGGGGGTCTGCCTCAGGAGCTTCATCCCGGAGAAACTGCACAAAACTGCGGTCTATGTCTCGGATCATTCCAGCTGCCGCCCAGCGATCCAGGGCGTGGAGGAGGTCATTTTTACGCATCAATAGGGTGTCCTTCCCTGGGTATTTCCTTCTGTTGGCCCTGAAAGAGTTGGTCCAGTTCTTTCAGGAGAGCCAGATCGGGGGGATAGAAGAGAGCGCCCCGGGGTTCTCCCTCAAGGCCCCGCAAAAAGAGGTAGATCGCGCCACCCAGGTGGTCCTCGCAACGGTAGCCGGGCAGCCGTTGTTTCAGATGGCGGTGAAGTGCCAGATTATAGAGAGCCATCTGCACGTCGTAGCGTTTTGTGCAGAGTTCTTCCTCCAGGGCATCCCGGGAATAATCACGGTTCGCTTCTCCCAGGCGGTTCGATTTCCAGTCGGCCAGGTAGTACTTGCCCTGGTGGAAAAAGATCAGGTCAATAAAGCCCTTCATCATTCCCGAGAGCAGGCGCGGTGCCAGAGGAGGACGTTCCCGGTCTGGCAGGAAGCGCCGCTGGATCTCCCGGTCCAGCTGTTCCGTGGTGAGGCGCCGTGCCGGGAAGAGAAACTCCAGTTCTGCCTGATACACGGTGATGTCGGCCAGGGAGGGATTTCCGGGCAGGGGAAGAGTCACGGTAACGATCTTTCGGGTCCAGTCAGTCAAGGCGGGAGTCCACTCTTCCCACCCCCGGAGGAGACATTTTTCCTGCAGGGTTTCAAGCAGTTCCTGGGGGAGCTCGTCCCGACATCGGGAGAATCCGGCCTTTCCTGCCTCTTCCAGAGCCTCATGGAGGAGGGTTCCGGCCCGGGCTCCTGCGGGAAAAGCATGGAAGGCTGGGGTGCCGGGAGCTGCAACGGGAGCGTTGCGGGGCGAGGCCAGGTGAGGTTCTTCCTGGGCCAGGGCCTGAGCTGCCACTTCCGGTTCCCGGGGAAGGTCTTCGGCGGAGGTGATGTGCAAGGCTGAGTAGCTGGCAATCCACCAGGGGGTTCCCGCTTTTCGGTGGGCTCTGCGAGGTTCTCTGGCGGGTCCCTCTCCTCGGGCCGGCAGATGAAGCCGGCTCTCCTCCTCCGGGGGATCTGCTTCAGGGGGCAGGACGACCAGTTCTATCTCCCCGGGTGATTTGGCCAAGCTGGTGATGCCTTCCATCATGGCCTGGGCGTTTTCGGGCTCGTCTTCTCCCGAGATCAGGTAGCCTGCTCCTGTGGCGTGATTGGCCGGGCTCTTTCTATTTCCCGACGACACGGGAGCCAGGGCAGTGAAGGCGGCGATCCGCGAACGCGTGAGAGTGACGTAGAGAAGCCGCATTTCTTCGCTCAGAACTTCGCGGGCGTGCGCTTCCTGAGCTTTCGGGTAGTCTCCGGAGAGCTCGACCAGCGCCGTGTGATTCTCGTCGTGCCAGACCAGGGGGGTCAAAAGATGTTTTCGTCGTGGCCCCGGGGTGTGGGGCAGGCTCAGGAAGGGAGCGATCACCAGATTGTATTCGAGTCCTTTCGCCTTGAATATTGTCACGATCCGAAGGCACTCCTGATCGCTTTCCAGACGAAGAACCTGCTCGTTGCCGGGATTCTGAATGCGCTGGGCCAGGAGGCGGATCAGCTCTTGCCGGGTGTGAACGGTAGCGCTCATCTGATGGAGCCACTCTGCGCCATGGAGCAAGTTGGTGATCACTCTCTCGCCCCCGGGTGAGTCCCGGTGGCGCGCTGCCACGCCGTACTCCTGCAGGAGTCGCCGAATCGCCGGAAGGATTCCCTCCTGTTGCCATAATTCTCCGCAGGCGATAAACCGATCTGTGTCGTTTTGCCGCAGTAGATCTTCCCGGGCGGAACGTTCCAGTTCCTCCAGGGGAATGGCCATGGAGGATGTGGCCAGGGCCTCCCGAATACGGGTTTCTTCCCCCGGTGAGGCCAGGGCACGAAGCCAGATCAGGAGATCTTCTGCTTCGTGAGTTTGAAAAAGCGAACTTCGTTCCGATAGGTACACCGATGATATTCCCCGGTGCCGGAGTTCCTCCTGGATTGCCAGGGCTTCTTTGGCTGATCGTACCAGCACGGCCAGGTCCGAGGGTCTCACGGGGCGTTCCAGGGAGTTTTCCCTGATGATTCCCCGGGGGTGTCCCTGATCGTCCTGCGAGAGCCACCGGAAGATCTGTTCTGCTCCAATACGGGCTGCGGTGGATCGGAAGGCTTCAGTTCCCATGATTGAGTTGTCCGGGCCAACCTTGAAGGTCCAGATGGTGAGGGCCGGGACCGGAGTGCCGTCTATCAGAAAGATCGGCTCTTCTTCGGCCGATCGGTCGGGCCGGGCGCTGGCTGGCAGAAAGGGGATCTCCCCCTCGTCGCCGGAGCCGAAGAGAAATGCCCCTTGCCGGTGCGTGTCTGCTGTGGTAAAAACCCTGTTTACTGCCTGCACCATGGATTTCCGGGAGCGGTAGTTTGTGGTTAGAGCGTAATGACGGCCCGCTGTGGCACGGCGTGCTACAAGATAGGTAAAGATATCGGCGCCCCGGAAGCGGTAGATCGCCTGTTTGGGATCGCCTATCAGAAAGAGGCCCCGATCGGGACAGTTTTCGGCAACGCGGTATATCCTGTCAAAGATCTGGTATTGGGCTTGATCGGTATCCTGAAACTCGTCCACCAGGGCCACAGGAAACTGCGTGGCGATCCTCGTTGCCAGGCGGTCTGATCCTTCCCGTTCCCGGTCCAGCGCCCGGGCCAGGTGAAGCACCATGTCCTCAAAATCCAGAAGCGATCGTTGTTCCTTCATGCGCCGGTAGCGACGCCGGGTCTCCTCCAGGGCGTGCACGGTCAGGTTAGCCGCTTCGTGATGGAAGTGCTGATGATTCCGCTGATCCAGCTCTTCCAGGGCTTTGCCCAGGGTCAGGAGCGGCGAGGATTCAGGGATGGACCATCCTTTTTTGAGTTTGATTTTTTCCGGCGCCAGTTTCTTCATGAACGGGGGCGGATCTTCTGGCTGACCTTCTCTGGCCCAGCGAATGCATTCATCCAGGGCCTCCTGAAATTCTTCGGGTGTCCTGGCTTCCTTGAAATTTCTTTGGTTCAGCCCCTCCTGGATGTTCCGGAGATCCTCCAGGATCTCTTCTTCCTGTCCTCTCCAGTATTGCTGGAGATCTTCTCCTGCCTGGCGGTGCAGCCTGCGGGTCTCGAGGATACTCTGGAGTGTTTCCCGGGGATGCCGGGGAGTGCCCAGGGGGCTTCCTTCAAAGCATATTGTGGGAGAAACGATTCCCTTCAGGGGAGCCATAGCGTCTTCCAGAGCATCGGGGGTCAAGAATATTCCTTCCAGGGCTGCGGCTTCTTCCGTGGTGAGGCCGTAGAAGGTGGCCCGCCAGTAGTCCCGAACCGCCTGAGACCAGAGATCTGTCGGATCGGGGGTGATCTCCTGGTGAAAAGAGAGCCCGCTTTCGAAGGCGTTTTCCTTCAGTGTGCGTTGGCACCAGCTGTGAATTGTGAAGATCGCCGCCTGATCCATCTCTTCGGCGGCCTTTTCCAGCAGTCGGGCGGCCCAGGGATGTTCCTCGGGAGGGATCGAGTCGCGAAGTTCTTTCAGCAGGGGGTCCTGCGGGAGAGATGATTCCCGGTGAGGTCTGCGAAATACCTGGCCGGCTTCGACCAGGCGCGATCTGATCCTGTCGCGAAGCTCCATCGTTGCCGCCTCGGTGAAGGTCACCACCAGGATCTCCGAGGGAGCCAGGGGGCGTCCGAAGGAGGTTTTGCCCGTGCCGTGGCCCAGAATCAGCCGGGTATAGAGTTGGGCGATGGTATAGGTTTTGCCCGTGCCCGCGCCGGCTTCGATCAGACGGCTTCCCTTGAGGGGAAAGGTCATGGGGTTGAGTTGTTCCGGTTTCATCGGGGCCTTTTCTCCTTGGCGGGTAATTTCGCTGGTGACTTTGCCGGGGATCCTGCCGGAGGTTGTGAAGACGTGTGGTGATAGAGGGGAAAGTAGAGACGTCGGGCTGTCTCCGCAAAGGCCGGGGCCTGCCATATCTCCTGCCACGATGACCAGATTCGCTGGAGGCGGGTGCTCTGGTTGTATTCGTGGTCCAGGGAGGTTTTTTGCTGTGTTTTTATCCTCTTCAGGAGTGTTTCATCCCACAGGGGGGAGCCTGTGCTGTCGCAGGAGCAGTCCAGAGAGAACCAGGCGAAGGCTGTCGCCGGGGTTGCCGGCAGCGGCTGTGCAGTTGCCTCGTGCCAGAGCTCGAAGAGATCCTCAAGATAGCGGCAGGCTTCTTCCGGTGGCAGGGGGTGCAGGGTTACGGTGGTATGGAGCCCTGCCACGGTAGTGGTCATGGCCTCACCGGCGGCGTTGGCTGCCAGGTGTCCAGGCCAGTACGAGAGAAGCTTCTCTCTCCGGAGCCGCTCTGTTTCTGGTCCTTTGGAGTTCGTCAGGCGCGTGGGTGTCAGGATCAGGCGTTTCAGAAGGCCCCCGTCCATGGTAAAGACCGGAAAGATTTCTTCCTCCAGAATGACCTGGCCCCGGCCTAGGGTAATTCGGGCTCGGATGCTCCCGGGGAGGAGGTCGCTCTCTTCGGAAGGAAGTTCCTGGCGGTATCGGGAGATCATATCTTCGCCATCGGCGAGACAGGCCTCCTCCAGGGAACGGTGAAAGGGAGGAACCGGTGTCTTTCCTGCCAGGACCAGCCGGTTGAAGTGTTCCTGCGGCGTTTTGCCGGGGTCCAGGAGGATATCCTCGATTAGTTCCTGTTGAAGGTGCCACCGGTCCAGCCCGATTGCTGAAAAGGGTTCTTCCTGGGGAAGCTCCTTCGTGTCATGGCCGAAGGATGTCACATCCAGGCCCTCGCTGAAATAGACCTGGCAGGGCAGGCGGAGCAACTGCTGAAGGTCTCGCAGCGAGGGGGTGCGGGCTTCTCCGGAACGAAACAGCAGGGACGGCAGAGGTTTTTCTTCTTTCGGGGGATGCCACCATTCCCGGGCGTAGGTAAAGAGCTCTGTCCCTGGGTCCCTGTAGGCATTGCTAAAGGGCTGCAAGGGGTATTCCCTGGTGAGCGATGCAGAGACACCCGGGCTGGGCTCAGGAGATTCTGCCGGCGTCGGGCTCGTCCAGCCCCGATCCAGGTGGTCACGGAGGCGGCTCACCAGAATCGAGGGTGAGCGCAGACTGTTGTCCTGGATGCTCCGTCCTGCCCAGCTGATGTACAGGCGTTTTCGGGCCGAAAGCAGAGCCTCCAGAAAGAGGTAGCGGTCATCTTCCCGGCGTGATCGGTCTCCTGTTCGGGTGTTTCCCCGGAGTTGCATCAAGTCAAACCCCAGGGGCTGCTGCTGCCGGGGGTATTCCTTGTCGTTCATTCCCAGAAGGCAAATCATCTTGAAGGGAACCGCCCTCATGGGCATGAGGGTGGCAAAGTTTACGGCTCCTGCAAAAAATCGCTGTGTCAGGCCGGGCGTGTCCAGCCGTTCCATCCATCCCTGCCGGACTACAGTGAGAGGGATCTCTTCCTGGAACCCTCCCTGTCGGCAGGCTGCTTCCCAAAGGTGCAGTGCTCTTCCCAGGGCTTCCAGCGTTTCTTCTTCCCGGGGCTGACGGGGGCGGAAAAAGTCTTCCAGGAGTCCCCTCAGAAGTTCGCTCCATTCCTGGGGAGGGCGGGGGGTGGAGATGTCTTTTCTGAAACGATCCAGGCGCTCGATCAGGCGAGCCAGCTTTCCCAGGGACTCGGCTTCAAGGCCTGCTACTCCCTCGAACCCCGCAATCCCCTGCCAAAGCGAACGCTCCCCCGTGGCGTAGCCCAGAAGCATTCGCCGCAGCCCGAAACGCCAGGTATTCTGTTCGATGCGGTGGGGAATGTCGAACTGTTCCCGGTGGGCCCCGTCGATTCCCCAGCGGATGCCCGCCTCGCAGGCCCACTGCTCCAGGATCGAGAGGTCCTCCTCGTTCAGGCCGAAGGCTTCCCTGAGAGATGGGGTTTCCAGGAGTCCCAGGATCTCTTCCAGAGTGGCCCTGGACGAGGAAATGTCCAAAAGGGTTTCCAGGGCGCTCACCACGGGATCGGTGTCCCGCAGGGTTTGGTCTGAGATGGTGTAGGGGATCCGCCGCAGATCATCTCGCGAGTGCTGCCCGAAGACTGCCGATACGAGAGGCGCGTAGCTGGTAATATCGGGGACCATCACCATCACATCTCGGGGTTCCAGGTCAGGGTCCTCTTCAAAAGCCTCCAGCAGGTTGTCGTGGAGAATCTCGATTTCCCGCAGTGCGCTGTGGGCGTTGTGGAACGTGAGGGACTTGTCCGGGATCGACAGGGGATCCTGCCAGCGTTCCCGGGTCTCTTCCAGAGAGCGGAGTTCGAAGATGTCTTCCTGAAGCTGATGGAGAAGGCAGGATTCGCCGGGCGAGCGAAAGACTTCGGACTGTCCCGTCTCGTCCAGGGAGTCCAGCAGGCCGATGTAGTCGCGTCCCTGCATTCCCCAGGATATCAGGAGGGGATGACCATGAAAATGGAGGTCTTCTTCCTGGAGAGAGTCCCTGCCGGGTCGGCTCCGGCGCCGCTGCCGGGTGAGGATTCCCCGGGGTTCGCCGATCTCCGTCCAGTGGTACCGGCAGGGGTTGTGAACAAAGAGCAAAACCTGGCTGAAGCGACTTGCTGCTTGCAACGCTTCGATCACCGGTGCCGTGAGAGTGCTCATCCCGAAGGCGATGATCCGGGGGGGGAGGCCCTGTGGCGCCTCGCGGCATGTCCGGAGGTAATCCAGACATCGCTGGTGAATCGTGGCGCGGTCCGTGCCGTGGAGCTCCAGGGGCATATCCTCACAAAGACGTTGCCACAGGCGAGCCTGCCAGTGGTGCTCCTCGGGGAAGACTTCAGGTCCCTCCAGGCGCCCCTCCTGCCAGGCCGAGAGCCAGTCGGCCCGGTAGACCTGGTATTGATCAAGGAGGTCGGCTATTCGCAGGGCCAGCTCGTAGCGCCGCAGAAGATCGGCGGGATCGGCCAGAAAGCGCTGGAGTTCCGTGAAGGCCGGGTCCGGAAGGAGCTCGGGAAGAATCCGGAGTATGCGCCAGACCAGTAGTTCTTTATCGTAGGGGGAGATCGCCGGGACAGCCTCGTTTCCCGGCGTGGCGCGGTAGAGCCGCCACTGCAGGCGGGCCGGAAGGGTTATCTCCAACCCCATGGCCACGCCCGATTCGGCCAGGGCAAACTTCAGCCACTGACTGATGCCGTTGCTTTGAACCAGTATTGTCTCCGGTTCCAGAGGCGGGAGCGGGGCTTCGCTGATCCACTGCACCATGAGATCCCGCAGATCTTCCAGAAGGTTGCCGTGAATCACGTGGAATCCGGGAGAAATCCCTCGCCAGGGATACTCCGGGCTGGGGGGGGACGGCGTTGCCGGGTCTTTTTTGATCACAGATAGTACTCTACAGCCTTGGAAGGGTCTTCTCAAGGGAAGAATACTTCACGAGTTTCTTTCTTGAGGCTCCCCGGATGGATTATGATTCGGGGGTGTTGCATTTCAGGGGTTGGAGTGAAATCTCAAGGTCTGGTATTCTGGATCACCGAGAGGGAGAGTATAGGTTATGTTTATCAGGTTGCTGTTGCTGTTTACGGTGGTTCCTGTGGTGGAGCTCTATTTATTGATTCGTCTGGGAGCGAGCATTGGAGCAATTCCCACGGTGCTGCTGGTGATCGTTACAGGCATCCTGGGCGCACGTCTTGCCCGCTCCCAGGGGTTCTCGGTGCTTCAGAAGATCCGCGATAAAGCCTCCCGGGGGGAATCCCCCGCGTCGGAGATGATCGATGGTCTTTGTATTCTTGTGGCCGGAATCGTGCTTCTTACTCCGGGGATACTCACCGATCTGGCGGGTATGGTGTTGCTGATTCCCGCATCCCGGGCGGTGGTAAAGAGGGGGATCTCGCGTTACCTCGCCACGGCCGTAGCGGCGGCGGGAACGGTCTCGTTCACCAGCAGCTTTCATGATCCTCCAGGTTCCGGGTATTCCGGTGATCCCCGAGGTGCCCGGACCGAGCGTCCCGTTGGGCAGGGTGAGGCCACCTTTTTTCGAGATCATCCCCGGAGCGATTCCGGCGAAGGCGAAGACGGCAATAATGAAGGAGAAACACGAGAGTGACCGCACAGACCGATCTCTTCGCGCAGGAACTCTGCCGGTTTATTGATCGGGGAGCAACCAGCCTGCACAACGCCTGTTCCCTGGCCGATCACCTGGAGCATGCCGGTTTTACCCCTCTCGACGATACCCCCCTGAAACCGGGGGACACTCGCTATCTCAGGCGTGAAGGAGCTCTGCTGGCCTGCCGGGTTGGCACGGCACCGCTTCACCAGGGAGGGGTCGTGATCGCTGCGGCTCACACCGATAGCCCCGGACTGCACCTGAAACATCGTTCGGCCCGTCGGGCCGATGGGTTCCTGCAAGTACCGGTGGAGGTCTACGGTGCCCCCATCCTGGCAACCTGGCTTGATCGCGACCTGGCGTTGGCTGGCCGGATCGGCCACGATCCTGTAGACGGAAAAGCCCGGGGAGGGCTCTCGTTGATCTCACCATCGACAATCACGGCGGTGATCCCTAACCTGGCGATCCATTTAAATCGGGAGATCAACGACGGAGCCGTCTATAATCGTCAGGACCATCTCAAGGCTCTCTTCCTGGATGCCGCTTCCGATCAGGAACCAGAGGAGGCTCTGCTCGCTCTGGCTCTTGCCGGCACCGGCATTGATCCCGGGGTGGTTCGCGACGCAGAGCTGACTCTGGTTCCTGCCGAACCCTCCCGGGTTACTGCTCAGGGACTTCTCCTTGCTCCCCGGATCGATAACCTGGCGGGTTGTTTTTCCCTTCTTCAGGCTCTCCTGAGGGTCCAGGCGGCGGCCCAAACCCAGATGGCAATCTTCTACGATCACGAGGAGATCGGGAGTGTCACTGCCACCGGCGCGGCTGGAGCCATGACCGAGCATTTTCTGCGTCGCCTCTGCCGCCTGGCTCCGGGCGGAGAGATTTCGCTCGAGGATCTTCTGGCCAGGACGGTGTTGATCTCCAACGATGCTGCCCACGCCCGACATCCCAACTACCGGGACAAACACGACGACGGCTACGCGCCGGTTCTGGCGGGAGGTCCCGTGGTGAAGAAAAGTGCTATCCGACGCTACGCAAGCGAACTCCCCGTGACGAGCTGGATTGCCGGAGTGGCCCGACGGGCGGGTGTCCCCGTGCAGTACCTGCAAAACCGTTCCGATATTGCCGCCGGCTCCACGATCGGTCCGGCCGTGGCTTCGCGCCTGGCGATTCCCGGGGTTGATCTGGGAGTGCCCATTCTTGGCATGCATTCGATCCGGGAAACGGGAACGGTGGGCGACATAGAACAGATGACAGCTCTTATCGCTGGAACGTACAAGGAAGATCTGGATGAAATATTTGACTCTCCTTCGCCACGCTGAAGCTGAACGGGGAGGCCTGGCCTGTCCCGACGAGGCGCGCCCCCTTACGGAGGCAGGAATAGGTGATGCCCGGCACCTGGGAGGGGTGCTTCGCAATCTGGGGCCTCCGCCCCAGGCGGTTTATACCAGCAACGCCCTGCGGACCCGGGAAACCGTGGTCCATCTTCTGGCAGCCTGGCCCGGGATCTCGCTGGAGCCGGAGGCAGAACCGGATCTGTACCTGGCCGAGGCCTCCACAATCTGGGATGTGGCCTACTCGGCGTTGCTGCAGTGGGATCACGTCTGGATCTGCGCCCATAATCCGGGTATCACCGAGAGTGTGGAACACCTCTGCGGCAACCGGATCGAGCAGTTTCCTCCGGCGGGGGTGGTGCGAATGGTCTTCGAGGATCTCCTTCCCACGGGTACCAACGGTTCCCTCCTCCTGTATCACGCTCCTGATGTGGGGTGTGTCAGGAATCACTCCTCTCCTGGAGGTGTAGCATGATCGATATTGCAATTGTTCTGGTCGAACCCGCCCGGGGTGGAAACGTGGGGGCCTCGGCCCGAGCCATGAAAACCATGGGATTCACCGATCTGCGGGTGGTGGTGCCTCCGGAGCATTGCCAGGAACCGCTGCGCTCGTCGGTACGCACCAGCGAAGCCAAATCCTTTGCCCACGGTTCCACGGATATTCTCGATTCGGCGCGCCTTTTCCCCTCCCTGGAAGAGGCTCTGACCGATCGGGATCTGGTAGTTGGAACCACAGCGCGACGCCGGGGAAACCGGGACGATTATTATCCCCCGGCGGAACTTCGGGAGATGCTTTCCGAGGGAAAGCGGGGCGAGCGGATCGCTCTGGTCTTCGGCCGGGAAGAGAGCGGGCTCTCTAACCGGGAGCTTTCCTGTTGCCATGTTACTACGGCGATTCCCATGCGCGCCTCCTACCCGTCGCTCAATCTGTCCCAGGCGGTTATGGTCTACTGTTATGAGCTTTCGCCGCTCTGTTTTCAGGTTCACCAACCCCGGCAGGATGCAGACCAGCCAACCCTGGACGCGCTCTCGCGGAAAGCTGCGTCCACGCTTTGGCGCTTGGGTTTCGATCCAGGCAGGGCCGTCTCCCGGAGAATCATGGAACGTCTGGGGGCGCTCCAGCGGATCGACACCCATTTGGCGCTCTCGGTTATTAACGCGATCGACCAGCGCCTTCCTGGAGCGGACCATCGCTGCGGTGAAGGTCTCCCTGTTGAGGATGATCTTCCCGGGGAGTGATCTCCATCTCCTCCCGGGAAGAAAGACCGGTCCCGGGAACGCTGAGCGCCTCGGTTACGCCCTGCCAGATTCCCTGGGCCGGGAGATCGGCTGCGCAGATCAGGTTTTGTCCGGAAAAGAGGGGGTGGGGCATCGCCAGGTACCAGGAATGGAGGGCGATACTCCGGTCTCTCAGGGGGCGCCGCGCCCCGTAGCGGGCATCTCCCAGAACGAACCACCCCCGGTGGGCCAGTTGCGCGCGTATCTGGTGCTGACGGCCCGTGCCAAGCTCCACAAGGAGGATGGTGTGGTGGCGGGTGTTGCCGATTGTCTCGTAGCGCAGTGTCGAGAGTCGCCCCCCGGGGGTGCCTTGGGAAACTACCCGGGTATTTCCTTCCTTGCTTCCCTTCATTCCTCCAGGCAGAAGATAATCTTCCAGGACCCCCCCGGCCGGTTCGGGGGGCGTTGTTACAACAGCCAGATACCGTCGTTGGATCGCTCCCTCGGCCAGAGACTGGTGGATTCGCCTGAAAGATTCGGGCGTTCTTGCGAGAATCACAGCGCCGCTCACGGGCTGATCGATTCGGTGGACCGGCTGAAGGCCGGGATCTGCCAGGGCTTCCCGAAAGGTGGCTACCACTGTCTTCTGTCGGGTGTCTCTGGTCTGAACGGGCTCGCCAGCAGCTTTTGCGACAACAGCAAGCCATGAATCAAGATAAAGTAGGGTGCTCATGCGGGTCAGGAGTGTAGCGGGAAATCCCGCTATGATCCATAATAGGGGCGTGAGATGTGTTCATATTTCTGATATTCACCTTGATCTTGTGACCAGGACGCCCCAGGGGGTCCCCGTGTGGGATCATTTTTTCTGGGCTCGAAAAACGGCAAGAAACCTTAACCCCGATCTGGTGGTTATCACGGGGGATCTTGCTCTGGATCAGGGCTCGGAAGAGCTCTACCAGGAGCTTGCCTCTCATCTGGTTTTCCCTGGTGCCCAGGTATTGCTGTTGCCGGGAAACCACGACAAGCGGGAGTATTTCCAGGGAGCCTTTGGTCGGCGCTATGCTCTGGACCCCCGGTGGCCCCGGCTGGATCGGGTTGTGGAGATCGGCGGCCGCACCATGATCCTCCTGGACACCGCCGATGGCGAGATCTCCCGGGACACCCTGTCCTGGCTTGATTCCCTTCTGACGGCTTCCGCTGCGGCAGTCAAAAGGGGGGAGCAGAACGGTACGATCCTCATCTGGATGCACCATCCACCCCTGGGAGGGTTTAACACGTTCATGGATGCCAACTACCCCCTGCGAAACGGCCAGGAGCTGGTGTCGCTCCTCACGGGGTTCGCCGGGGTTCTCCGGTTCCACCTCTTCTGCGGTCACTATCACACCGATGACCAGCGTCACCAGGAAAATCTTACCCAGTATTCTACTCCCTCGACATGGATTCAACTGGATGCAACGACTCCTGATTTTTCCGTGTCCTCCAGGCTGGCGGGATTGCGTCTTGTCGATATCGATTCCTCCGGGACGGTGGAAACCCTGGTGATCGAACAGGCCTCGGAAACCTTGTCCAGTCCGGCCGATTCATGAATACTATCGCCGTGAGACCATCAATAGCGGCAATCCCGGCCGAGACACGGGTTCTTCCGGGGGCTCGCACCCTCCGTCTTGAGCGGGAAGGAGCCTCCCGGGCGGTTCTGGTCCTCCACGGTTTTACCGGCTACGTGGGAGAGATTCGTTTTCTGGCGGAACATCTGCATCAGGCGGGGTTCTCTGTGCTGGCACCCCGTCTTCCGGGCCACGGAACAAACAGCCGGGATTTTCGCGCCTCCGGCGGCAACGACTGGTGGCGGGCTTCCGTGGATGCCTATCTCGATGTGGCGTCTCGCTACGATCAGGTGATGGTGGTGGGGCTTTCCATGGGAGGGGTTCTCTCGGCCCTTCTGGCGGCCCAGTTCCCGTTGGCCCGGGCAGCCCTTCTGGCACCGGCCCTGGAGATTGCTCATCCCCTTGTCCCGCTGACACCCTTTCTGCGGCACCTTGTTCCTCCCTTGCGAAAGCCCGAAAAGGAACCCAGCGAAGACCCCGAACGGGAATATCTGGCCCGGGAGTACTGGAACTGGCAATGGCCTCGGGAAACCTCGGAGTTATACCGCCTGGTGAAATTGGGCCGAAGGGCTTTGGAGAAGATTACCTGTCCAACCCTCACGGTGGTCTCTGCCCAGGATGACACGGTTCCCCTGTCGGTTGCCGGGAGGATTGAGCGGTCCATCGCTGCAACGGAACGGCAGACCCTGGTTCTGGAGGAATCGGGCCATGTTATTACCGATGGTCCCGAAAAGGAAACGGTAGCCCGGGCGGTATCGGAGTGGTTCTTGCGCTGAACCTCGGGGCAAAAAAGGCCGATAGATAAGCTATGAAACGGATTATCCAGCCCCTTGTCCGAACCTGGGCGCCCTTTTGCATGACCTTCCTGATGCTTTTCACCCTTTCTGCCTTCTCTTCTGGGGCGGCAGAGATCTCCGGGGGGCGAACCCTGGTAAACGGTGAGCGACTGCTCTTCGGTTTTATCCTTCTTCCGCACCAGGCAGTGGAGGGGAGAGATCTCTCCCTGGAGGAGGACATTCTGATCCTTCTGAGGGATCACCGGAACTCCCTGCGCATGGTTGCTCCCGAAGGAATGGTTCCCATCCCTGATCAAAAGGGAGTTCTTCTGGGGTATTTCGCCGGCGATTCCTCGGCGGTCTCCTTCCGTGTTGCCCGGATCGATCTGGAGGAGGGGACGTTGCCGGTGCGGGTAGACCGTTCCCAGCTGGTAGAAACCGAGGGAGGTCGGCGGCTTCATCTCTCGCCCTGGGATATCCCCGCCTGGCCCGAAGCGATCTTTCCCGACGGGCTCGACGACGATTGGGAAGAGATCGCTCCGATTCGATCCTTTTCGGCGATTGCCCTTCCCGAACACCTGGAGATTCGCTCCGATCTGGTCGGCCTCGATCCAGGAAGCTTCTCAGCCCCCCCCGAGGGGAAACTCCTCGGCGTAGCGGGCGATGATATCGCCTCGGCCCGTTTCTGGCGCTTGGGGGGAACCATGATCCGCCACCTCTACAGCTATGAAGGCCGGGATTCCTGGTTTCTTGCCCTGCGGACCGAGGAACGAGTTCTGGATAACACGGGCTACCATTTTCAGATATCTCCCAATGCGGAGCTGGTGGTGCTGGTGGATGGTCGCAGCGGTCCAGTGGTGTATCGGCGTCAGGGGGAGCATCCCCAGTGGGCAGGGCAATACACCCTGAACAATCGTTTTGTGGAGATTCAGCTGGACCGCCGTCTCTTTAGTCAGGCCCTCGCCCAGGCAGGCGCCGAAGCAGGAGAGCCTCTCCGGGAACTTTCTCTGGTTACGTCCCACCGTACGCCATCCCGGGTGGAGCGCTTCTATCTCTCCCGCTTTCCCATTCCTCCGGGGTTGCGCGAGCGATGAGCCCCGGACCGAAGCGGCTGCCTGCGTCGTCGGCCCGAAAGTTTTTCTGCGGGAATTGCGGACGCGAGGTGGCTGAGGATGACACGATCTGTCGTCACTGCTCGGCGCTCTTTCGCGCCATCAAGTGCCCGCAGTGCGGCTATCGGGGCAAGCAACACCATTTTGCGCAGGGGTGCCCCCTGTGCGGATTTCTTGCTCCTCCGCCGGAAGAGCGGCGGGATCAGCCAGCAGGAAGATCATCAGGGAAGTCGCTTCTTGCGAAGGCTCGCCGGGTTCGTTCCCGACAGGCTTCGAACTGGCAGCCTCGAGGTGCCGGGAAGCCCCCTCCCGCCTGGGTTTTCTGGTTCTTCCTGGCCTCCCTGGTGGGAGGATTTCTGGTATTGAGCCTGCTTTATCTTTATATGTAGGCTTTTGTGGTGAACGTGCGCCGGTGCGCGGTTTATGCCGTTGGCCTGCCGAGGCGTTTTGTCAAGACAAAAAATCCTGCAGGAGCCGGCGACGAAGACTGGCCCGGAGGACCCTGGAGATATACACCGGAATGAACCACGTGGCGAGAGAGGGAATGACCAAGGCAATGAAACAGGGATCTGGCCCCTTCCTTTGTATGATGTTTCTCCTGATGTTCTTCCTGATGTTCCTGACACCGGGGGAGCGGATATCTTCCCAGGAGGTTCTTCAGCGCGGATTTCGGGCGTTGACCCTGGGGCTGCCCTTCGAGACGCTTCAGGATCGGCTGAAGGAGGACTCCTTCTTTTTCTACCGGGGCGAGCCCGATGTCTCGATGCACCTGACCAGTGGTGAGTATGTGATCGATGTCAGGGGCCGGCGCTATCTTGAACGGGGCCTCTTCCAGTTCCACCAGGGAGAGCTCTACATTATTACCCTCTACCCGAACCGTCAGCTTCTGGATTACTTCCAGATCTTCGAGCGACTGCGAAGCCGTTACGGGGAACCTCGGGATCTCGATAATCGTCGGGCGTTCTGGGAGGATGGAACCACCAGAATAGAGCTGGAGAGGCCGCTCATCGTGAGATATCTGGACCTGGAGCGGTTTCTGGAACGCCGTCAGGAGAGGCAAATCAGGGAGGCTTTGGAAGATGTTTCGCGGGAACAGTTTCTTGAATCCTTTTAGGAAAGGCCCTCTGGTTGTGGTCTGGGCGGGCTTTTTTCTCGGGTGCGGGCTTTTGTCCTGCAGCTCCGGTGAACCACCCCGGGTGGCACTCGATGTGGGGGGACACACCTTTCAGGTAGAGCTTGCCGAGACCGAAGAAACCCGGGCTCGAGGCCTTATGTTCCGGGAGAACCTTGAACCCGATCAGGGAATGCTCTTCGTCTTTCCCGATTCGTCGATCCGGGCCTTCTGGATGAAAGACACGCCCCTTCCCCTCTCGATCGCCTATATCTCCGCCCAGGGGGTGATTCTCGAGATCCGTCACATGGAGCCCTTTTCGCTGGAGCCGGTTCAGTCCCGATATCCCCTGCGATTTGCCCTGGAGGTGAACCAGGGACGCTTTGAAGAGCTGGGGATATCCCCGGGAGACCGGGTCGATCTGGCCCCCCTGGGCTTTTAAGGTTCCTTGTGCTCTTTGGAAGGGCCTGTCCCCGAGACGTTCTCCCCCGAGTGGTCAGTGCCGTGGGGTCTCAGCTCGGGGAAAAGTTCCAGCACGGGCGGTTCGGTATCCTCGGGGCTTTCAGGTTTATTCACCAGAATCTGGATGCGCCGCTCCAGTTTCTGCAACTCTCCCTCCAGGGAGCGGGCCAGGGTGAGGCCCTCCTCAAAGAGGGATGAGGCTTGATCGATGGGGATCGTGCCGTCCCGAAGCTTTTCGGCGATCTCCTCCAGCCGTTCCAGTCGTTCTTCAAAGGGTTTCATGGGTTCTTCCTTGTCATATCTTCTTCGGCTCTTTTTCGGAGCCGTCTTGCCGCCGCACCGTGACAGTGGCATCGTGAAATTGAAGGTCCAGCAGATCCTCGGAGATTCCTGCGGCCCGGGTGGTAATCTCCCCCGAGGAGTGGCCCCGGACAATCGCGTAGCCCCGTTGCAGGGGGATAAAGGGCGAGGAGCTCTCGACCCGCTCGCGGCTTATCGCCAGGCGGCGGTGCGTCTCGTCAAAACGTCTCTGCAACGCTCCCAGGAGGTTTTCCCGGGCTGAATCAACTCGTTGATACCAGGGTTGTACGTAGTTCCGGTAGCGGTAGCGAATTTCCTCGGTCGACACCCGTTCCAGGCGGCGTTCCAGCCCCTCCAGGCGCCCCAGGTACTCCCGAACCATGCTTTTCCCTGCCCCCCGCAGACGGTTCAGGATCTCTTCTTCGCCGGCACAGACCACCTCGGCTGCGGCCGAGGGAGTGGGGGCCCGGTAGTCGGCGGCAAAATCGGAAAGTGCCCAGTCTATCTCGTGACCCACAGCGGAAATAACCGGTAGCTCGCTGGCGGCGATCGCCAGAACTACCGATTCTTCGCTGAAGGGAAGCAGGTCCTCCAGTGAGCCCCCGCCCCGGGTTACCAGGATCACTTCTCCCAGGCGGTGGTGGTTGGCGTAGCCGATCATTCGTGCGATCTGTTCCGCTGCGGCTGCCCCCTGAACGGCGACAGGAAGAATCCGTACATCCACCCGGGCGCCCCGGCGTTGCAGAATCTGCAGGATGTCCCGGATCGCCGCCCCGCCGGGCGAGGTTACTACGGCCAGGCTCCGCGGAGCGTAGGGCAGGGGACGAGCGCGGTCGAAGAGGCCCCGGGATGCCATACGGCGTTTCCGCTCTTCCAGAAGAGCAAGGATTCGACCCTGACCGGCCCGGCTCATGCGCCGTATGATCAACTGGTAGGATCCTCGGGGGGGGTAGACGCTCACCGAGGCGGTAACCCGCACCAGATCCCCGTCGCGGGGGTCGAAATCAACCCGGCTGGCCGCTCCGCGAAAGAGCGCGCACTGGATCATGGCCGAATCATCCTTGAGCGAAAAATACCAGTGCCCCGATGAGGCAGGCCGGAAGTTTGATATCTCGCCCTCCACAGTTACCTCGGGGAAACGGTCCTCCAGGGTGAGCTTGATCGCCGCTGTCAGCTGGGAAACTTGCAGTACCGAGTTCCAGTTCTCATCGCTCATGGCTCAGGAGCTTATCTGACCCTCATGACACGCTCAACCCCTGTCGATACAGTAGGGAGGTATGGATCATCTCATTCTGGCTTTTCCACAGCTCTCGCCTTACCTTGACCAGGCCTTCCCGGGAGGAGTCACGCCCCGAGAGGAAGTGGTGGAGCGCCTTCTCGGGGTATCCCGGGGAACTGTTCCTGTAACGGTGGTATTCCCCGTCGGAGAAGAGTCCGGCAGGGAATGCTCCGATCAGGCGAAGGCGGTCTTTCCGGCCTCGTGGCACATCCTCCCCCTGGAAGACACCACTGCGGCGGGAGCCCTTGGGGCGATTGCCCGAGCCCTGCCTCCCGAGACGGAGCACCTTACATGGGTTGATGGTAATGCGCCGTTTTTCTCGCCAGCCCTCACGGGATATCTGCAAACCTTACACAGCCGCTCCTGGTGTGATTACACCTTTGGTGATGGTTTTCCTCAGGGGTACGCGCCTCAAATTATCCGGCGGGATACCTTGCCCGTTCTGGCAGCCCTGGCCGAGGGACGCGACCTGGTCTGGAGTAGCAGCGTTCTCTTCGATACGATCAGTCTCGATATCAACGCCTTCGACATAGAAACCGAAGCAGCCTGTGACGACTACGCCCTGCTGCGTCTCTCGCTTACTGTCGATTCCCGGGCAAACTATCTGCTCTGCTGCGCCCTGGCAAAGCGAGGCCTGGGAAAACCCTGGGATCCTTCCCGCAGTTTCGATCCCTTCAGGGAACGCTTCCCCGACGGAGAAGACCCCCTCTTGCAGTGTCTCAAAGAGGATCGGCTTTTGGGGAGAACCCTCCCCAGGTATATACAGATTCAGTTGACGACCCGCAGGGACCAGCAGCCCCTGTTTCTCCCTCCTGTGCCAGGGGCTCCCCCGGCAGGCGACCCTTCCGGAGAGAAGTCGAAAGAAAACCACCGGGATATGACCCCCGAAGCGTTCGGGGCCATCCTGGAGGACCTCTCCCGATTTTCCCCCGAAGCGGTCATATCCCTGGGATACTACGGAGAACCGGGGCTCTCGCCCCACCTGCCGCAGCTTCTGGATTCCCTCGCTCTGGTGCCCCGGGCCACGGTCTATCTGGAAACATCCGGCGTGGGTTGGAGTCAGGAGAACCGGGCTGCCTTGCTGGCCAGTCATGATCAACTGCAGGCAGTCATCGTCGAGGTGGATGCCGCTCGGGAGGAAACCTACCAGGCCCTGCGTGGCCAGGGGTGGGAGGAAGCCCGGGCCTTTATAGAGGAAATCCGTCACGTCCTTGCCGGGCGAATTCATATCCAGGCTACCCGCATGATCGAAAACGAGTGGGAGCTTCAGGAGTTTTTCCAGTATTGGCAGGATCAGACCGGCCTGCGACCCCTTATCCAGAAGTACAACTCCTGCGCCGGAGTGCTTCCGGAGCGTCGCGTGGCTGACCTCTCTCCACTCAAGAGAACTCCCTGCCGCCATCTGGAACGGGATCTGGTTATTCTTGCCGACGGCAGGGTTATTGGCTGCCTTCAGGATCTTCAGGCCAAATCCCTCCGGGGCATATGTCCCGGTGATTCCCTGGAAACGGTCTGGGAGCACGGCCGGGAGGATTATCGCCGCCACCTCAGTCAGGACTATCCCCAGCTATGCAGGAACTGTGATGAGTACTACACCATTAACGCGTGAACGGAAAATTCCTTATACCGTCGTAGGCCACCGGCGTCAAAAGGCGGACCCTTCTCTTCCGGCCCTGGTCCTTCTCAACAGAAGTTCCCGCCTGGTTCGGCGTGATTACATTGCTGCCATCGTCGAACAGGGATTCTCGGAAATTATCTCGGTGGAGCTGCGGGAGAACGCCTTTACCGTAGAATCCCTGAATATTGAGTTTCCGGCTGTCCGTTTTCTTCTTCTCGATACGCCCCTGAACCCCGGCGCGCAAATTAACCTGGCCCTGGGCCTGATTGTTGCCGAGACGGTTATGGTCATGTGGTCCACCATGGAACTGCCTGGAAATCTTCTGCGGGCCCGGGATTCCCTTTTGGCGGGAAAATCGCTCTGCCTTGCCCCATCCTTGAGAGGGGAGAGAGGCGAGCAGCTTCCCGTGGTCCAGGTCCCCGCTCTTCATCGGAGGGCTTTGCGGGTTATGACACTGCCCCTCCGGACAACTCCTCTAGCTACGCTCTTCCCCTTCGATTATGTAGGGCTCTACCACCGGCCCCGGTTTGAGAAGGCGGGAGGATTCGATGAAGAAATCGAGCGGCCCTTCTGGCAGTGTCTGGATCTGGGGTTCCGCATCGCTCTCTGGGGAGGGCAGATTCGTATCGACCCTACCTTCCGGATGAGCTATCGCAGCATGCCCGAGCCGGAAGACCAGACCGCAGGAGGTGGCTACGACCGCTTCTATGCCCGCAATCTGGCCGTTCGGTTGCGGGAGAAAGGGCCCTGCGTCTCGCCTCTCCAGGCGATTCCCTTCTCCCTGCGCAGCGGCTGCGGTCTGCTGGAAACGCTTCGGGTTTTCTCCGAAGCTTCCCGGTGGGTCGAGGAGAACCGGGAGCGGTTTGTCCGCGATGCCAGGACGGTAATTCGTGAGTGGAGCGTCGACCATGAGTAAGGAGACCATCACAGTTCCTGATGGAGGTATTTCCCCTGATGGAGGTGCTTCCCCTGATCCAGGCATCTCTCGCGACGAGAGGGTGATCCGAAAAAAGACAGCTGTATTCCTGCAAGTCCGCCTGGCCTCGTCACGACTGCCGGAAAAAGCGCTCCTTCCGCTGGCGGGAAAACCGGTGGTGCTCCACGCCATGGATTCGCTGCGGTCCCTTCCGGTGGAACAGTTCTGGCTGGTTACCGATGAAGAGAGCGCTCCGCTCCTGGAACCCTGGGCCCGGAAGGGGGGCTTTCGGGTCTTTGCGGGCGATGCCCGGGACGTGCTCCTCAGATTTTGCCAGGCCGCAGACCATACCGGAGCAGAGGTAATCCTCCGTGCTACGGGAGACAACCCCCTGGTCTCCCGGAAGGTCGCTCTGGGGGCCCTGGACCTCTTTTTCCAGGACCTCCCGGACTACGCTGCCCTGCGGGGGAGTCCCCTGGGCACAGGGGTTGAGGTGATACGCTCCGAAGCGCTGGACGATCTGCGCCGTTTTTCATCCTCTGCCTACGACCACGAACACGTAACTCCCGGGCTGTACGAAAATCCCCAGCGCTACCGTCTTTCCATTGAGGAAGTCCCCCGGCAGTGGCAGGCACCCTCCTGGCGTGTCACCCTGGATACCCCCGAGGATTATCAGGCTCTTCAGAGCATTTACGACGAGCTGTATCGAGGGTCTCCCATTGCCCTGGAAGATCTTCTTGCCTTTGGTTATAGCCGGGTGTGGTACAGTGCCTAGACAGATTCTTGTGGTTGTGGAACACCGGCGGGGCCACGGAACGGGCCACCTGCGGCGGTGCGCTGCCCTTTCGGCACATCTTGAGGGAGATATTTTCTGGTTGCTCCCGCAGAACAAAGGAGATGGCTGGTATACCCGTCAGGAGGTGTGTGAAATTCTGGCTCCCGCCGGGTCTCCCCGATGGGTAGAACACCCTCGGGGAACCTACGATCTGGTTCTGGTCGACTGCAGGTCTTTTTCCGGAGAGGACCTGAAGACGCTTCCCCCAGGGGCGGTGGTGATTGGCCTTGATGCGCCCCCTCCGCTACGGCGCTATGCTTCTTTTTTAGTTGATTCCTTGCCTGCTCCACCGGGAGCGCTCCCCGCCAATATTACCGATCCGGGGTTTCTGCCCCTTCCTGAGCGCCTCCGTCAGGACTGGCCCCGGGATATTTCCCGTATCCTGGTAGTTTTTGGCGGCGAACCCCGGGATGATCAGGTTCGAAGGGTGGCAGCTCGGGCTCTGATTGCTTGTCGACAGAGTGGCAGGCAAGACGTCGTGGTCGAGGCCATTCTCGGAGAGCCCGCACCGATGAGGGAGATCCCGCAGCAGATGCGGTCGGGAGAGGGCTCCTTTTCAGGAGTTCGGGAGATTCCCCTTTGCCAAAATCTGGCTGAGACCCTGGCAGATTACGATCTGGTTATTACCCATTTCGGGCTGCTCGCCTGGGAGGCCCTCTGGGCCAGGGTTCCCGTGGTCACCGTAAACCCCTCCAGGTATCATCGAAGTCTGTCCCGGAGAGCTGGCATTACCACAGCGCGCTCTTTGGGAGACCTCGCCCGACTGATCAAGCGGGAGTATCCCCGGATACTCCAATCCTCCCGGGCGGTTCGTCCCCGGGAAAAACGTTCCCTTCCAGAATTCCTGAATGCCCTTGTTTTGCCCGAACGGGTCACCAGTCCCTCGGAATCTTCCCGGGAGGGGCCACGCCAGCCGGCCCTCCAGCGTTTTTCCGATCGAACCTTCTTTCGGAACCTTCCGGACGGCCTGGTTTTTCTTCAAAATTTTGTTCCCCAGCAGATTGATTACAGCCGGGATTATTTTTTCTCTGAATACCAGGCGCAGTACGGTCGCACCTATCTGGAAGACTTCGACGCGATCGCCCGGATGGGCGATCGGCGAATCGCTGATATCCTGGGTCGTTGCCGATTTTCCTGGAAAGCTCCGAAACTCCTCGATATAGGCTGTGCCTTCGGCCCCTTTCTGGTAGCGGCTTCCCGGGCAGGATGTCGTGTTTTGGGTTTCGAGATTAATCGCGAGGCGGTTCGCCATATCAGGGATGAGCTGGGTCTGGAGGCTCACCAGGGTGATCTGATGCACCTGGAAGAAGTAGCACCCCAGGGCCCGTTTGACATCGTCACCCTCTGGTACGTTATTGAGCATATCCAGGATCTGGATCTGTTCCTGCAGAAGGTACACACCCTTTTGCGCCCCGGCGGTATTCTCGCCTTTTCGACACCCCACGGTCGGGGTATCTCGGCGCGACGGGATCGACGCGCCTTCTTGAGCAACAGTCCCCGGGACCATTATTCTGTCTGGGACATTTCCTCGGCCCGCCGTGTCCTGAAGAAATATGGCTTTTCCCTTCGGGCTCTTCGGGTTACCGGGCATCACCCGGAGCGATTTTCCCCCCGTCTGTCCCGACGGTGGTATCCGTTCCTTTCACGCGTGTCCCGGATTGCCCGCCTGGGGGACACCTTTGAGGTTATTGCAGAGCGTCTGTGAGCGCTGTGACATGCAAATTGACTGGGGAGTGGTGTTGGATATATGAAGAGTGCAAACAAGACAACCAGCCCCGGAGACGGCTCAGGCCAGCGAGCAGTCTTCATTCTTGGAGGGGGGACGATGCAACTGCCGGCCATAGCCGCCGCCCGGCGGCTGGGGTGTATCGTTCATGTGGCAGACGGAAATTCCTCATGTCCCGGCGCGTCCCGGGCTGACCGGTTCCATCACATCGACCTGAGGGATCAGGAGAATCTTGTGGCCTGCGCCAAAACGATTTCGGGTCTTCAGGGGGTTTTTACCGCCGGAACCGATTTTTCCACCTCCGTTGCAGCCGTGGCGGAAGCCATGGGTTTGCCGGGAATCTCTCCCCAGGTGAGTGAACAGGCCACGGACAAGGGAAGAATGAGGCGGGTTCTGGCCGATGCGGGTATTCCGGTACCCCGGTTTTTTACCATCGGGAGTTCCGGGGAGTGTCCTTCCCGGGGTGAAAGCCTGGACTTTCCCGTGGTGGTAAAGCCCGTGGATAATATGGGCGCCCGGGGGGTTATCCGGGTAGAGAGCCCCTCCGGGCTCGATCAGGCAGTATCCAGGGCTCGTGGCCTTTCCCGGCGGGGAACGGTGATTGTGGAAGAGTTTATCCAGGGCCAGGAATACAGTCTGGATGCGATTGTGGTGGATGGGGCAGTGCATATCACGGGAATCGCCGAGCGTCATATTTTCTTCCCTCCCTTTTTTGTGGAACTCGGCCATACCATCCCAGCCAAAATGACTCCCCGGGAAGAGCACGTTCTGAGCGAGACCTTTCGCGAAGCAATCGCAGCCTTGGGAATCACCCGTGGCGCTGCCAAAGGAGACATCTTCCTTGATACCCGGGGTGATGCACCCCGGGCCGTGGTGGGGGAGGTGGCGGCACGTCTCTCGGGGGGCTATATGTCAGGCTGGACGTATCCCCTGGCTACGGGAGTGCCTCTCTCGGAGATCGGGTTGAGGGTCGCCTTGGGAGAGTCTCCCGGCGAAAAGCTCTTTACCCCCTCGATATCACAGGTGGTGGCCGAGCGCGCCCTTATTTCCTGCCCTGGACAGGTAGTTTCCCTGACCCCTCCTGACCCTGCAAATCTTCCCCCCGGCGTGGAGGAACTCTTTCTCTGCTCTTCCCCGGGGGAACGGGTCGCTCCTCCTTCGAACAACGTTGAAAAGGTGGCCAACGCGATCGCCCGGGGTTGCGATGCCCGGGAAGCGGAAGAACGGGCCCTGACAGCGCTCGACCACATCGATCTCCATCTTGCTCCCGGTGACGAAGAAACTGAGGCTTTTCTTTTTACACCCTTCGGAGCAGGGGCTTTCCAGCGGTATCGCCTCAAGAATCTTCAGGCCGAAGAGGTCTCGCTCCAGGATATTCCCCTTTCCTGGTACAGCGGTGATGGCCGTGCCCTCTGCCGGGCCGTGGCGGCGGGTGAGCCTCTGCCAGTGATCCCTCTTCCGGAAAACCTGCGGTGGGAGCGTTGTTATCCGGTCCGGGAGGCCTGCATGGTTCTTGCTGACTGCCTCAAGAGGGGGCTGGTAACATTTGAGGGCCACAGGGGCGAGTCCCGGAATGGCGAAGGCCTTGCCAAAACAGGGGGTGCGGGACGTCTCTTCTGGAGTGCTTTCTCTGCAGCCGGTCGCCAGGGGGTCGTGTATCTCCTGGATTGTTTGCGAAGCGGCCGGATTCCCCGGGAGTTTTCCTCGTGAGGTTTCGGCACGGGGTCATGATGGTCCTTCTGGGAGCCTTTCTTCTGGGGGGAGGAGATCTCTTTTCCCCCGGAACCCGGTCCCTGAACGAGGCAGCCGCCGACTCCCGGACACATCGCGATTTTTCCCGTGAAGTCTCTCTGGAAGATCTTCTGGAACGGGTCTCGGCGCATCTTGAATGGGACCCCTATCGAGGGAGAGGCTCGATTGTTCGTGGAGGAAGGGCCCTTTCTTTCGGAGTAGGCGTCAACTACGCTGTGGAAAATTATTCTCGTCTTCATGCCGTGACTCCCCCTTTCAGAAGAGATGGTGCGCTTGTTTTCTCTGGAGGCTTTCTTGACCTGGCCTTGCGGGTTTTCCCGCCCCCCGACACACTTCGCAGTGTAGGGGCCATTTTTATCGATCCAGGTCACGGGGGGCGTGATCCCGGGGCTATCGGGCGTCACCAGTTTGGAACGGAACTGAGGGAGTTGCGAGAAAAGGATCTCGTTCTCGATGTGTCTCTGCAATTGAGAGATTTGCTGAAACAACGGTTTCCCGAGAAAAAAATTGTTCTCTCCCGGGATGATGATACCTACATTACCCTGGAGGACCGAACCGATCAAGCCAACGAGATCCCTTTGGCTCCCCACGAATCGGTTCTTTTTGTATCGATTCACGCCAATGCATCCCTGAACAGTCGTGCCAAGGGATTCGAGGTCTGGGTTCTTCCCCCCGAGTTCCGGCGCCGCGATCTGGTGAATCCCGAGCGGGTAGGCGTGGAGGACCCGGAGGTTCTCTCCATTCTGAACACCATGAGAGAGGAAGAAATTACCCTGGAGAGCGAACTCCTGGCACGAAACATCCTCTCCGGCCTCGATGCTGCTGTGGGAGAAGAGTCTCCCAACCGGGGAATTCGCGAAGAGAGCTGGTACGTGGTCCGCAACGCCCGAATGCCCTCGGTCCTGGTGGAGATCGGCTTTGTTACCAACCGTGAAGATTTCAAGCGCCTGGAAGATCCGGCCTACTTGCGACGGATTACACGAGGAATCTATACTGGCGTCTTGAACTTTATCGAGAACTTTGAAGAGGTGGGCCGTGATTAGGGTGCGGATAATGAACAGGATTGGTGCATGGTGGCAAAACAGGAAAGCCCTTGGGTATACTCTGGGAGGGGTGCTTCTTGTAATGCTTGTAGGAACACTCCTGGTTCTTGCCCTTGCGCCAGGGCCAAGGCGTCGCGTTGTGTTCTGGTTCCCCGATACCGCCGGAGCCCACGCGAATGCGGAGTGGCGGTATCTGCCCCGCAGAGAGACGCGCCGGGAGTTTCTGGAGCTCTATCTTGCAGAGATGCTCCTGGGGCCCGTCCGCATGGGGTCTGCTGCGCTGGTCCCTCGTGGCGTTGGTTTCCGGATTATCGCCCTGGGAGAGGAGGGCAGGCTCTTTTTGGACCTCTCGCCGGAAAATTTGATCGGCCGGGAAGAGGAAGTTGATATAAATCGTTTATTTGAACTTATTGAGAAAAATGTGTTGCATAATTTCAGGTTTGTGAAAAATATCATAATTACTGTTGGAGGTGATCTGCCGAATGTTCCCCGGTTTTCTTTCTCGCCGTTGACAAAGCAGAATGGCGCGTTATAATTTGATTGCAGTAACGTAATAACCCGGACTTATGAAGTAAAGGAGACATGGATGAGACGTTCCGTCCTATTCGTTTTAGTTTTTCTGCTGGTGTTGAGTGTCGTCGTCGCTGACGAGGCAGTTCTCGTTGATTTTGCTACGCTCACAGCGGATTACCCTGCCGACAATCCGCGTCACAACGAGCGGACTCTTGTGGACTACAGCATCGCCGCAGGGACCAGCTTCACGGAGGAGGAGAAAGCGGAGATGCGAATCTCTCTTGCTATCGACTCTTGGGAAGTCGACCTTGCTTCATCGTCCCGAAACGTGACGACCATAGGAGACAGCATGGTCCGTTCCGCTCCCGTTCGAGCCGGCGCAAGCCGTTACGAGGGTGAGACGGTCATGGGTGTGCGGGTGCGGTTCCCCACGGAACCCTTTAATTCCTGGGCGCTGATCCGGCCTCCTTTCGAGATTCCGGCTTTTGCAGATCTTGAGGTTGTCGATGACACAGGGCAGCTCGCAGTTCCCCAAGAGGAGCAGGGTCGCGGCCGAAAGTTTGATAACTTTGGCGTGGTCAAAAACGTGGGCGTCTTGCGGTCCGTTTCCATGAATGTTCACGGCCTGAACTTTCCTCATGCGATCGCCATCGTCCTCCAGGACGAGAACAACCGGGAGCATGAGATTCTGATGGGTAATCTGCAGTTCGACGGGTGGCGAACACTGGAGTGGAGAAACCCCAGTTATATCACCGAGGTTCGCAACCGCGAGGTTCGTACCATGCCGCTCTATCCCAACCTTTCCCCCATGCGTAAGCTCATTGGCATTCGGGTGTATCGGGACGCATCGCAGGTGGGGGGTGATTTCATCACCTACATCAAGGACATTTCGCTCACCTACGATCGGGCTGTGTTGCAGCTTGAACGGGATATCGATGACGAGGCTGTCTGGGGCATTCTGCAGGTCCGCGAAGAAGCTCGTCGTGATGCCGAACTGATACGCCTTGGCAATATTCAGGTCCTTCGGTACCTGGAGGATCGGAAGATGCACGATCCCGATGCCATCGATGGGTAACCGCTGGGCAGTGGGGTGAAACATAGTGGCCCTTCGATGGAAACATCGAAGGGCCTTTTTTCGCTTGACTGGCGTTTCCAAAAGCACGAGAATTAGGGCAATATGAGCGACTATCTTGATCCGACAAACGAAGAACTGCTGAAAGATTTCTTCGTAGAGGCTGAGGCACAGATCGAAGTACTGGAAGGAAACATTCTGGTGCTGGAAAACGATCCCTCAAACAGCGACTCGATTGACGAGCTCTTCCGGGCGGCCCATACCTTGAAAGGTGGCGCCGGTACTGTGCAAATGAATGAGCTCGCGGAGTTCACGCATCTGGTTGAAGATTGTCTGGATATTATCCGGGAGGGTAAAATCCGGATTCAGGAGTCCACCGTTGATACGCTCCTCATCGCAACCGACGTCATTAAGGCCATGTTGGAGGAGCGGCGTCACGGCAAAATCTATGCCGAGGATGTCTCAAAGATCGAGAAAGCTCTGCGGGACATTCTGAGCGAGGCTCAGAGTCCTGGCTCTGCCTCTGCTTCTTCCGGGAGCAGCACGGCTTCTGCTGATTCCGCAGGAACCAGCCAGCCAGAGGCGTCTTCGCTGCAAGCTCCTGGTGTCGATCCCGACGCCTTGTCGGAATACGAGCTCCTGGAGCTGAAAGAGGCTGCGCAAGGGAGCGATATCCTCTACGCTGTCCGGATAGTCTTTCGGGAAGATAACCCCATGAATACCGTGGGGGGTATCCACCTTTTTTCGGTGCTGAAAAGTTTTTCCACCGTCCTGAAAACCACACCGGACTTCGACGCGCTCTACCAGGATATGTTCCATCCTGTAGTAACCTACTACATTGCAACGTCGGTCGACCCCGAGTTGCATCGGAAAAAACTTGAAATATCCGATGTGACAGAGAAGGTCGAGTTCACGGAGGTTTCTGACTCATCAGCTTCTTCCGGCTATCAGGAGACTGCCATATCCGCCGTATCCAGTGCTGGATGGGGTGCTCTGGAGAGCGACGCCCCTGCGCAAACAGCACCGATCTCGCGCCAGCAAGGTTCTGAGCAGAAAGCTGATACACTCCCCGACTCGGAAGATGAGGCGCTGACCCTTCCGGGGCTTGCAGATAACGGGTCCGATGACCCGGCTTCGTCTCCCGACGCCCGAAAGAGGCAGCAGTCGGGGTCGGTTCTCCGCGTAGACAGTCGACGCATTGATAATCTGCTGAACCTTGTGAGTGAAACGGTTATCAACAAGGCTGCTTTTAACCAAATCAGTAATGATTTCGCCGATAACTTCTCAGCCTTTCAGGAAGCGGAGGGTCAATATCGCGAGCGTTTGAAGGAGCTTTTTGATTCTCTCCCCGACTACCTTGAGCAAATCCAGCACGGCCGGGTTGTGAAGGAAGTAAAATCCGAGATCAATGAGCGCTTTGCCGATCTCCCGAGCGTCTTTAACGAGTTCCAGGGCGACCTGAAAGGTTCTGTTGCCAAGTTTCGAAACGCCTCGCAAAACCTGGGGCGTATAGCAGGGGAGCTCCAGGAGGGAGTTATGCGAATCCGCATGGTCCCCATATCGCAGATTTTTTCCCGCTTTCCCCGGTTGGTGCGGGATCTCTCCCGGTCTCTAAAGAAAAAGATCGATCTTCAGATCGAGGGAGAAGACACAGAACTTGATAAGTCTGTGATTGAAGATCTCTTGGATCCGCTGATTCACTGCGTACGAAACAGTATAGATCACGGTGTCGAAGATCCTTCCTCGCGACGTGAGCGGGGGAAAGACGAGACAGGCACCGTTACCCTGCGCGCCAGCAACGAAGGCAACATGATTCTTATCGAAATTGTCGACGACGGCCGGGGAATCGATGTTGACGCTGTTCGACGCAAAGCGATTGATCGGGGCATAATCCATCCCAGCAAACAGCTCTCCGATGTGGAGGCTTTCAACCTGATCTTTGACCCCGGGTTTTCCACGGCTAAATCAGTAACGAATGTCTCGGGTCGGGGTGTTGGTCTGGACGTGGTCAAGCGGCAGATCGAAAAACTCAACGGAACGGTTACGGTATGGTCCGAGCACGGTCGCGGAACACGTTTCACGATCAAAATACCTCTTACCCTGGCGATCATTCAGGGGCTCCTGGTTCGGGTTGGCAAGGAGATGTACGCAATTCCCATAACGTCCGTCATAGACAGTCACCGGATTAAACCCTCGGAGATCAAAATGATCGATAACTACGAGGTCTTTAACGTCCGGGAAGATGTGGTCTCGCTTATCAGGTTGAGCAGGCTTTTCAGGATTCCTACAAATGAGAGTCCTGATTACCACTACGTGGTCATTGTGGGAACAAACGAACGCAAAATGGGACTCATCGTTGATTCCCTTATTGGCGAGGAAGACGTGGTGATCAAGCCCCTGCGGGATCACTTTACGAATTCCCCGGGCATTGCGGGGGCAAATATTACTGGTGACGGGAAGGTTTCGCTCATCATTGATGTCAGTCAGCTGCTGGAACTGGGTCTTCGCAGGGAGAAGGAAGAACGGGCCCAGCGGGAACTCAAAATTGGATCCTGACCGGAGAGGATAATGGCAACAACGAATACGATTGAAAAGTCTTCGAGTGAGAGCGATCAGAAACATTTGGCACAGGAAGTCATAGATTTCAAGATGGTCACCTTCACTCTGGGGGGGAAGGACTACGGCATCGATATCATGCGGGTGAAGGAAATTGCAAAATTCACCCAGTTTACCTATGTGCCAAATACCGCTCCCTATGTCCGTGGTGTCTACAACCTCCGGGGTGACATTATTTCCATCATCGACCTTCGGCTGATGTTCAATCTCCCGGCAGAGCAAAAGGCTGAAGACCAGGCTGAGAACGGCTTGATTCTCCGGCTGGAAACAAATATGTTGGGAGTCATCGTCGACTCGATCGACAAGGTCGTTGGAATATCTTCCGCTCAGGTTCAACCGCCTCATCCGATCTTTGGCGATATCAACATCAAGTTTATCAGCGGTGTTGCCGAGTACGATGGTCGTCTCTATATTATCCTCGATGTGGACAGGATTTTCAGCCGCGACGAGGAAGAGAGCCAATCAACCTCGGAGGAGCGTGCCTTTGCTGCGCCGGTCTCAAAATCTGCCCAATCCTTTCACCATCAAAAGAGTCCCCAAGGCTCGAGTGAAGATGGCAAAACAAGATCGGCCGATCAGATAACACGAGATTTTATTATCGAGGGGCTTCAGGCCTTTTCCAAGTTTTATGTTTCACCAGTCAACGAGCACTGGTTTTCCGGGCGCTTGAATGAATGGCAGGATTCACGAAAAGATCAAGGAAAGGATCCCCAACTTGCCGATCTTGAGGATTCGCTGGATTTTCTGAAGCCTTTCCATTCCCACCAGACCGGTGCCTTTTGGGATGACCGGTACATGGAGAAGCTGGCATCGGCGCTTCCTGAGGTGGAATCCTCAATTATACACGTCTGGAACCCAGGATGCGGAGATGGTCACGAGGCCTATAGTATTGCTGTGATGCTTCGGCGCCGCTACCCGGAGAGACAAATCAAAATTTGGGCTGGAGACACGGATCTGCTCAAGATATCCACGGCACCGAACCTCGTTTTTCCCCGCGAGAAGGCCCCCCAGAGCTGGGATGAGTATCTGATAAAAGGGAAAAACGGCTATACCCTGGCACCGGTGATCAAGGATATGATCCTCTTTGAGTTCAGTGACATGAAGAACGCTTCTGCCCTGCCAAAGATGGATTTCATCTTCTGTCGCGATGGGCTTTCCTTTTTGAGACCCGACGAACGAAAGAAGCAAATCGCTATCTTTGAAGAAACCATGAAGCCTGCGGGGTTGTTAATCCTGGGTGATAACGAAAACTTGTTGGAAGACGGTGCCTGGGAGCCGTCGGACGATTTTATCTCAATGTTCCGTTATAGGTAGGAGTAAATCATGCGAGTGGAATACATCAACCCTTTTGTTGAGTCGGCGTACAATATTCTTACGGAAGTGCTCAACGAGGAAGTCAAGCGGGGCGATTTGTATTTAAAAAATACCGCCATGCCAATGCTGGGTATTGCCGCGATTGTCGGTCTTGCGGGGGACGTGGAGGGGCGTGTTCTCTTTGACATGACCCACGACACGGGAATAAAAATTGCCTCCGCCATGCTCACCAGCATGGATATGGAGCCGGTAACCGAGATGAATGATATGGCTCGGGCGACCCTCACGGAGCTTGCAAATATGATTACCGGGCAAGCCGTGACAAAATTGCACAACCTGGGTTTCAAATTTGATCTCACGCCTCCGGCCATTTTTACCGGGGACAACATGACAGTCTCTGATCCAAGTTTTGAGGCTCTGATCGTTCCCATGGAGCTTCCCATGGGCAGGATCGAGATCAATGTAGCTGTCAGGGAGAGGACCTAACAATGAAAACAAAACAAGATTTTCCCAGCATCAATGAGCGCGAAGCGGCGGGGGTCAGTCCTGATGGAAAGCCCTATCGTGTGCTCATCGTTGATGACTCCATGTTTGTTACCAAACAGATTGGTCAGATCCTTACATCGGAGGGATTCGAGGTTGTTGCTTCGGCAGCCGACGGTGTCGAGGGAGTTGAGAAATACAAGGAACTCTATCCTAATATTGATCTTGTGACTATGGATATTACCATGCCAAAAATGGATGGAGTTACGGCTCTTGAAAAAATTATTGAGTTTGATGCAAACGCACGGGTTGTCATGATAAGCGCCCTTGGAAAACAGGATCTTGTGAAGAAATCCCTGCTGGTAGGGGCAAAGAACTATATTGTGAAGCCCCTTGACAGAAAAAAGGTTTTAGAACGAATCATCGCTTCCATCAGGTAGTTCTCCTCTTCTCGAACAGAGATTTCCTCTTTCCAACATTTCGGCTGAACGGGAGGGTGTGGTTCTTGGTTAGCCCGTCACTCGACGGGCACGGAATAGCAATGGTGCTTGACTGACCGAGACGTTTTGCGTATTCTTGTGGAGTACAATGTTTTAGGGGGTGTTCCGGATTCGATTGAGGTGGTCCCGTGTAACTCGTTGCAGGTGGAGCGTCATCTCCTGATTGACATTTTTTTATCTGCCGATGAAGCAGACTTTCTCCCTGTTGCTGCGTAAGTAGCTAGGGCGGGCGCGGGTTGCGCCGTTCTGAGCAGCCCGTTGCTTGACAGAAACCAGGACTTGCCACCGGTTGTTTCCGGCTGATCGGTGGGACTCTTTGTCGGAATAGAGTAGCGTAAGGTTTGTTCGAGCACCAAATACGTTACCGACACATTCAAGCACGAACTAAACCTGTAGAAGCGTTTTGCCGGCACCTTAAGACGCGGGTTCAACTCCCGCCACCTCCACTGTCCAAAACCGGAGAGCTTGACGCCACAACAGTGACGCCAGGCCCTCCGGTTTTTTTGTCTGAAAATTTCCCCCGTAATCCCGGTTACGACATTCTCGCCGGTTCTGTTGTCTCAACCGAGATAGTAGCCGTCTGGATTTTGAGGCCTCGCACCCGAAAAAGTTCCTGCACAGCTGAAGTTACGCTATTCCTGACCATAACGGTGTTGGGACGTTCAAACCACACTCCCAGAAGAATGGCCCAGCCATGAATGCTTTGCTCCTTTACCATGACAATCGGCTCGGGCTCTTCCAGAGCCAGGGCGCATTGGCGAGCTGAAACGCGAAGAGCCTCCAGAGACTTCTCGATCGATTGCGTGATTGGAATTGTTATTATGAAATCCAGCCGCCGGACAGGGAAGCGGGTTATATTGGTAATCGTCTGTTCAAGCAGGTTCTGGTTGGGTATTCTCAGAAGGACGTTATCAAAGGTTCTGATCTTTATCGAGAGCAGATCCACCGAATACACCGTGCCTACTTGGTCTCCCACCCGAAGAACGTCACCTATTTCGAAGTATCGCTCGGAAACAAGAAAAAAGCCGCTGATAATATTGCTCAGACTCGTCTGGCTCGCAATACCGATGGCAATACCCAGAACACCAGCTGCACCCAAAAGACCTGAAACACTCACCCCGGTAGCGTTCAGAACGCTCACAAAGAGGACAGCGGTTCCGGTATAGAGAAAAACTTTTCGGAAAATCTCTCTGGTCTGTTCACGAAGGCCCTTAGCAAAGCTGCGAAGGAGAATCTGCGAGACTATGCGGAGAAAAATGATTCCCAGAAGAAAGAAAAGGAAGCCAAGAACGATTTTTTCCCAATCAGCGGTAGTTCCCACAGAGAGGTTCCTGAAAAAACTGGGGAGAGCGCTCATACTGCCAGATCTCTCAGCCAGAGAAAGCTCTTGCGTATCAGATCCCCCGATGAGGGCTGTCGCTGCGAGGAACATTGTCTGGCCCCGCCTCGGCGAAGGGCCTTCCCATCCCCATAGGTTATCTGACTGAACTGATCAGCTCCCCGAAAGGCAACTTTCACATGATTGCTCACAATACCATCCTCGGCCTGAAACAGATCAAGATGAATAACGCGGAGCAGAAATCGCTCAAACCATAGAACCGAAGATGAATCATTAGAAATTGTCAGAGGTACCATGTACTGATCTGCCGGTTGATCTGGAACATCGAGTGGCGTAAAACGATGTTGGTACGCTGATTCGCCCGATTCAAAGGTTCCGAACCAGGTTCGTTTGAGTGGGGATGTGGGCAGATCCAGGAACGCCTCCCCTGAAAGAATCTGCTGGCCCAGAGGCGCTGTCACCACCTGTATCCAGAGGGGGAGAAAGACCTGATAGTGCACAGATGTTCCAGGAGCAAGGGCGATGGGATGGGCCGGGCGTAACAGGACTGGCTTATCATGAGTAGCAGGAAGAAAATGAGGAAAAGAATTACGCGCCGGAAGAATAACTCGATGCTCCGTGACCGTGTCAGTCAGGAGTATTCCCCGGTTTTCATATTCCAGATTCCAGTCTGTGAGGGTTCGTGTGCAGGTAATTCGCAAAGAACCCCAGGAGAATTCCCGTGACTCGTGATGGTCAAGATTGACCGGACCCCAGACACGCATTGCTCCCCCCAAACGGGGCAGTGCTACACTGCCAGAAGAATAAAAAAACCGGCCTGAGGCCGGTTTTGGGCGGTACTGGAGTTGAACCAGTGACCCCATGCATGTCAAGCATGTACTCTAACCAACTGAGCTAACCGCCCTTTGAAGATGGCTCATAATACGTGAAAATCCCCGGCTGTGTCAAGATATTTCCAGGGCTTTTGGTGACCTCTTCGGTCCTTGTTTTCAGGAGGTGCCATGCTTGAGGGCCAGCACTTCCTGCTGAAGCGCTTCGCTGGAGCAGGCCAGCGCACTTGTTCCAATCGCAAGGGTTTCCCCCTCAAGATTGCAGAAAGCACCTCCTGCCTCCCGCACGATCACGCCCAGAGGAGCAATATCCCAGGGTGACATGACGGGGTCGGTCATGATATCTATTGCGCCTCGCGCGAGGAGCATGTAGCCATAGGCATCGGCCCAGGTTCTGCCTGCCAGGCAGCGCTGTAACAAGGCGATGCTGAGTTCCGGATGGTGGTTATAAAGATCGACCGGGTCCGTGGTGGCGTACCAGGCATCTTTAAGGGTCGTGGTCGATGAGACTCTCACAGGCCGGCCTCGCTCGTCGTGGGCTCCATGCCCCAGGGCGGCGCTGACCATCTCTCCCGTAGCAGGAGCGTAGATCACTCCCACCACAGGCTCTCCCTCCCGCAAAAGCGCGATCAGTGTTGTGTAGAGAGGAACTCCCCGAATGAAGGTCTTTGTCCCGTCGATGGGATCTATCACCCACTGAAAGCCCTGGCCTCCCATGGTTCCGCCTTGTTCTTCCCCGAGGATCGCGTGATCTGGGAATCGTCGGGAAATCTCCTCCCGGATTGCCTCCTCCGTGGCCTTGTCGGCAATGGTAACAGGACTGTCGTCGCTTTTCTGTTCGACCGCCAAGTCCCGGCGGGCAAACCAGTCGAGGGAGACGCTTCCGCCGATTCGGGCAAGATTTCGTGCGAAGTCGAGGTACTCCAGGAGCTCGGCCTCGGGGTTTTTTTTATCAGGTTTGGCATTCATCGGCTATAGTCCCTTTCTGAGTTCGCGGTCCATCTCCCGCTTCTGATCCTTTGCTTTGAGCGATTCTCGTTTGTCGTAGAGCTTCTTGCCTTTACAGACACCGAGCGCCATTTTTATCAGCCCCTGTTTGAGATAGAACTCCAGAGGCACCAAGGTGAACCCCTTTTCATCGACGCGGCGGCGAAGCCGATCGAGTTCATCAGCGTGGCATAATAGTTTTCTTCGTCGAGTAGGGTCGTGATTGAAGAGATTCCCGTGGGTATATTCGGTGATATGGAGGCCCACGAGCCAGAGCTCGTTCTGTATGATGCGAGCATAGGCGTCGGCAAAAGAAAATTTTCCCCGCCGCATGGATTTTACCTCGGTCCCTTGCAGAATGATACCCACTTCCAGGGTGTCCTCTACCTGGTATTCATAAAATGCTCGACGATTCCGTGCGAGAGTTTTGCGTTCAGCCATTGTCGCTCCTGATGCAGTTGCGTTGCTCTCGGTCCTGTATCATGAAAACCGGAGGCCTGGGGAAAAAGATTTCCCGGGAAAAACATCCTTGGGGGGCCTTCATTGGCTTTCCTCAAGAAGGACCAGCCTGAAGCCCAGGAAGGGTGTTGCCCAGTCCGGCGGTTGGCTGCCTCGAACCACCGGGTCGAGGGTGGGGGAGTTTGCGAAACTTCCGCCCCGTACCGTGGCGTGATATCCCCGGGAAGGGGTAAGGGTCTGATCATTATTTCCGTACCAATCGCTGGTCCACTGCCAGAGAAACCCTCTCATTGAAACAAGCCCCAGGACCCCGGGAGGAGACCGGTGGAAGGACTCGAAGCTTCCTTCCCGTTGTGGTCGGGAGTTTGTGCCGGCGGGGGATTCTTCCTGGGAGCCGTTGAGAAATGCTGCGTATTCCCATTCTTCCGAGGAGGGCAGACGAACTGTCGCATGTGAAGGTATCTGACCCTCCTCACGGGCCCTGTCCTGAACCCATCGGGCAAAGGCCTCTGCTGCCGGACGAGGGACAAAGCGCAGGGGTTTCTCTGCTTCGGGTGGGCTCTGACGAACCGGAGCTGTGTGGACCCAATCGCGCCATGTTTCGGGCCAATCCTGCAAATACCCCGGATCGTCTCTGTTCTCGGGTGCCCACTGGGGATTCTCGGTGAGGAAACGGGCGAAATCTCTCCGGTTGACTAACCTGGTCTGTATCCAGAAGGAATCGGGAAAATCGATGACCTTCCCCGACGATCCTTCCTGGTGAAGTGGGTAGCCAGTTATGTAGGGGCCTGGGGGAACTTTGGAAAACGTAAGTTGTGCTGCTTCTCGGGTCTGGATGTCATGGGGGGGCCTCTTTTCCAGAAATCCCGAGGTGGCCAGTATGGTGGTGGAGCGATTATCCTCGCGTGTCCGGGACCACTCGGCGACGGCATTAGAGAAGGAGCTCTCCGACGTTGCCCGCAGAAGATCTTCAGGAAAGAGATCCTCAGCGAGGCGGTAAAATCCCTGATATTTATTATCAAGATGTATAAAAAATTGTACTGCCTTTGCCACGGAACCGCCGTGAAAAGAACCTCCGGGGTTTTGAATACGAAGTACGGCTCCCAGAAGATCGGCAATCTGATGGGGGCGGGCATGGGCAACGAGGTTCCGGAGATGTTCCGTCTCAAGCGGGGTGCCTTCGCCCTGAGGAGATCCCGGGGCATCAGGTGGGTCGAAGGAAAGAGCCGTCCAGAGTCGGCGTGCTCCGTCTCGTGCCACGGGAGGGTGCTGGAATTGCCCCCCGGGACCGGTACCCAGGGACCAGGCTGCAAAGTCGGCAACCGTTTCAGTCCGGATTTTGCCCCGGTCCGCCTTGGCAAAACGAACGGTCAGGGTGGTTCGTCGAGGAGCCACGAGACTTCCCAGACGACGACCGGAAATCGGGACGGTTTTTCGTACCGTTTCGAATCCCGCCAGTTCTGTGCGGATCTCCCTCTTTCCTGCGGGGAGAAACGTCTCAAGAGGTGCTTTCCCCTGAAGAAAACCGTCAATATATACCGAAGAGCCTGCCGGAACGGTCTCTACAGTCACCATGGAGCCATAGCGACGGAGCCCGGGGAAAAGCAGAAGAAAGAAGAGGAGCGTTACCAGGGCAAAAGCCCACATGAGGGGAACGTAAACCAGAGGTTTTACACCAAAAAGGGGAGGCAACGTAACAAAAACCGTTTTAAGCTCTTCTTCGGAGGTAATATTTTTCCAGGTGTTTTTCATATTCTTCCCATGTTCTGGTGCGGCTCGATTCAGGGCAGTTCCAGCTAGGGAGTATAGGTAGCCCCTTCGGGCGTGTCAACGAGCGATGTGCTTGTCAACCCTTCTATCGCGTGATAGCCTCCGTCCCATGCGTGCGTTCTCTCTCCGCTTGGTACAGTTTACGGAATATCTACTCACCCTGAGGGCTCGCAGAAAGGCAAAAAGTCGTCTGAAACAGGCTCGCAAGCATCCGGTTCGAGACTGGGTCGAGGCCTTCTTTCAAGCGGCGCTTCTTGTGCTGGTGATCAATCAGTTCTTTCTTCAGGCCTATCGAATTCCCTCGGGATCCATGATTCGCACCTTTATTGAAGGCGACAGAATTTTCGTCAACAAGATGCTCTATGGTCCGGAGCTCCTGCCGGGCCTTCAAAAATTACCCGGTCTTGTAAGGCCCCAGCGCAACGATGTGCTCATCTTTCTGAACCCCTCCTACATCAGTAGAGGAACACTCTTTACCATCGCACAGCGCACTATCTATATGTTGACGTTATCGCTGGTCGATATTGACCGGGATGCTATCAGCGACGAGGCCCGTGCGCAACTCTTGATCAAACGTGCCGTGGGAGTTGGCGGCGATCGGTTTCGCAACGATCTCTACGGAAACCTCCAGGTTCTCCCTCCCGGTGGGGACCGCTGGGTTCCCGAGGAGGAGTTTCAGGAACTCACGGGAAAGCATTACACCCTGCAACGCCTCCTGGATGATTCCGACTACGAGATACTCCACGAGGGAGCCCGGGCCCTGGCTTACAGAGATCTGAATATCTCCCTGTCAAGGAAAGAATCTGAGGCCCTGGCACGTCTTCAGCACAGAGGAATACGAGACCCCTTTGCGTTCGAGCTGGTTCGTCAGGGCACGCTTTTTTCGGCGGCACCTCACAACACCCGCTATCGTCAGCGCTATCAATTTATCGAGAATGGATGGTATGTGCCCCCGGAGCGCATTTTCGGCCTGGGAGACAACCGGGACAATTCCCGGGACGGGCGTTACTTTGGCCCGGTTCATGAAGAGAACGTTCTGGGCCGATCCATGGTTATTTACTGGCCACTCGACAGAATGGGGCGTATCCACTGAGGCCTTTCATGATTTCCCAGAGTTGGTACGGCTGGATTGTGAGCATCTGCTGTGAGCGTCTACTGTGAGCGATAGATCAAAACGCAAAGGTCTCCGGGGCATTCTGGTGTTGCATCTTCTCTTTGTGGTGGCGGTCTACGTGGGATTTCGATCCTATGGCCCGGCCTTGATATCCGTCCAGGGAACATCTCTTGCTCCACTTCTTGTCGAGGGAGATCTGGTGCTGGCTCACCGCGACACCAAGGTTCTTCAAAGAGGAACCCTTGTGTTTGCACGCGCACCGTTTCGGACAACACCTACCTTGCGGGAACGGATCGCCCGGTTTCGTAGCGATGGCCCCCGGGAACCCTATCCGCATCCTGTGGGTGGCCCGGTTTTGAGATTTGTGGCAGCCCTGCCCGGCGATCGTGTCATCTGGGATCATCAGGGGGTCTCTGTGGGATCCGCCCGATACACGATTCCCTACCTTCATCGTGATCTTCCTCATCGCCAGGAAGAGATCCTGGTTCAGGAGGGAGAGGTTTTCCTTCTCGCCCTGGAACCAGGAAGAGCCGATTCGCGGGTTGTCGGAGTGGTTTCTGAGGAGGATCTGCTGTTTCGCGTTCAGTCCATCGTATGGCCTCGGGAGCGCAGAAAGGTTCTGTATCCCCGGAAGGAGCAGCAGGCAGCAGAAAACCTCCCGGAGATGTAGCCATGAAACCACTTGAGATGTCTCCTGGTATTTCCGGTATTTCCGGTATTTCCCTGAGGGCACTATGCCGTTGAGGGCTTTGTGAACCTGATTGGTGGCCACCTCTATATCCATATCCCCTTTTGCAGATCCCGTTGCGATTACTGCGATTTCTATACCCGTTGTGGCGTCTCCGAAAAGCGTCAGAATGAGGTGGTGGAGGCAATTTCCCGTCAGGCTGAGGAACTCCTCCCGCTCCTTCTGGATGAAACCCCTTCGGATTACCCCCCCGGGCAGAACGGGCTACCCGGGCAGGACGGGCTGTCTGGCTCTGTCCCTGGTGCGTCTGCTCCGGATACACCCGCCTCGGGTGGCGCCCCTCTTGCCACGATGTATCTTGGCGGGGGCACGCCTTCTGCGCTGGTTCCCACAGCACGGAAGAAGCTCTTTGCCCTTGTGCGGCGTTTGGGTCTTGCCAAGGAGGCTACTCTGGAGGCAAACCCTGAAGACATAACGCCACAATTTCTGGAAGAAGCCAGCCAGGCAGGGATCAACCGCCTCTCTGTGGGAGTACAATCCCTTGACGCAGGGGCGCTTCAGCGAATCGGCCGGAAAATAGATCCCGACACTGTCCAGCGGGGTATCGATCTGGTGCACAATCACTGGCGAGATGCGGCAGGCAAACAGCGACGCTGGAGTGCTGATATCATCGCCGGAATCCCCGGCCGAAACAACAGCGCCTTGCAACAGGATCTTGAGGGGGTCCTTGCCGCCGGTGCGGATCATCTTTCGGTCTATGAACTCACCCTGGAACCGGAAACTCCCCTGGGTCGGGATCTTCGCCGGGGAACCTTCCGGACCGCTCCCGAGGAAGAGATTCTGGCGGAACGAGCCTTTCTGGATCACTTGTTGCGTGGTCGGGGGTTTTCCCGTTACGAGGTTTCAAGTTACGCCCTGCCTGATAGCGAGAGCCACCACAACTGTGCCTACTGGCAGATGAGACCTTACTTGGGGATCGGTCCTGGTGCGGTGGGAACCATCCTCTCGCCCTCACCACGCCGTCTTACCAATACCCGTGATCTGGCCCTCTACTGCTCTGATCCTTCCCGGGGACTGGAGATTGAAGAAATCTCCCCGACGGACTACCTCAAGGAGGTAATCATGATGGGCTTTCGCACGCGCCGGGGGATATCGCGCAGGACCTTCCTGGATCGCTTTGGGGCTCCCCTGGAATCGTTTATCCCCGAAACACTCGACCGCTGGAAGGTTCCCATCCCTGGGGCCAAAGAGGACCGCAAAGAAGGCGATGCAAGCGAAGGATGGTACCGCCTTGCCCCCCGGCACTGGATGCTTCTGGACACCTTTCTCAGGGAGGCCTTCCGGGAAATCAACGAGACCGGAAACGCTGCCCGATGAACCGCTGAAACCACACCCCCCGAAACTGCCAAAACCTTGACACCTCCGGGGTCAAGTGATAGTTTCCTTTCACCACTCCAGATACCCAGAGGAGATTTCATGTCCGGCCATAGTAAATGGGCCACAATACGGCACAAAAAAGGCGCGCAGGATGCAAAGCGCGGAAAAGTTTTCTCAAAGATAATCAAGGAAATAACCATCGCCGCGCGTCTCGGGGGTGGCGAACTCGAGAGCAATCCCCGCCTCCGCACGGCTATAACCAAAGCCAAGGGCGCCAACATGCCCAAGGACAACATAGACAGGGCGATAAAAAAAGGAACCGGCGAGCTTGGTGGAGCCGATTACGTGGAGCTCTCCTACGAGGGCTACGGACCCGGTGGGGTTGCGATCCTGATCGACGCCCTGACGGATAACAAGAACCGCACCGCTGCCGATGTTCGAAGCATTCTTGCCAAGAACGGGGGAAACCTGGGGGAAAACGGCTGTGTCTCCTACCTCTTTAACCGCAAGGGTGTTATCGCGTACAGCGCCGAGCGGTACAGCGAGGACGAAATCATGGAAGTGGCCCTTGAGGCCGGTGCCGACGACGTCGCCGACAGTGGCGGAACAATTGAGGTAACCACCGCTCCCGATGACTTCGAGGCGGTTCTGGAAGCTCTCGGCTCGGCAGGGTTTGAGCACGATATGGCAGAAATATCGCGGGTTCCCGATGCCACGGTCTCCCTTGATCCTGAGAAAACCCGGAAGGCCATCCGGCTGATAGAGCTTCTGGACGATCATGACGATGTCCAGGAGGTCGCTACCAACCTGGATATCCCCGACGATTTCGATCCCGAGGGCTGATGGCGGTAATCCTCGGCGTGGACCCGGGCCTTGCCTCGACGGGCTATGGAATTATCCGGGAAGCCGGGGGTCGTCTGGAATGTCTCGATTTCGGAGTGATCAAAACGTCGGCTCATGCTTCATCGGGTGAGCGTCTGGAAACCATATACTCTGTGCTTTCCGATCTTCTTCGGACCCACAGGCCGGACTATGCCGGGATTGAAGGGCTTTACTTCACAAAAAACGTCACCAGCGCCATTCCCGTGGCCCAGGCTCGGGGGGTGGTTCTTTTGGCGCTTGCCCAGTTTCGCCTTGATGCGCAGGAATACACCCCGCAACAGATCAAGCAAGCCGTTGTAGGAAACGGTCAAGCCGATAAGGAGCAGGTTATCCAGATGGTCCGCGTTATTCTGGGGCTAAAGGCCCCCCCTCGGCCTGACCATGCTGCTGACGCGCTTGCAGCCGCTGTTACACGCCTGCATAGTTGCTTTGGGAGGTGATCGATGTTTCATAGCCTGACAGGACGGATCTCGGGGCATCAGTTTCCGTTTCTCTTTCTGGAAACTGGCGGTATCGAGTGGGAACTTGAGGTGAGCGCCGCGACCTTCCAGGCGTCTCTGGCCGCAGAACGAAGTGAGCCCGTCCGACTCCTGGTGTACCTGCAAACTCGCGAAGATCTCTTGAAACTCTTCGGATTCTGGACCGATTCAGAGCGCCAGGCCTTTTTGCAACTCATCACCGTTCCCGGCATAGGACCGCGCCAGGCCCTGAAAATCCTCTCGGGAACTACCGTAACGCAGCTTACCCAGTTTCTGGAAGAAGAGGATCTTTCGTCCCTGACCCGAATTCCGGGACTGGGGACCAAAACGGCCCAGAAGATGATTCTCCAGTTGAAAGGGCATCTGGTCCGGGAGGAACCTTCCGGCAAGGCCTCTTCACCCGCTCCGGCAGGTCCCCTGGAAGAGCTGGCCACGGCACTGGTAGATATGGGCTACGATAAAGGGGCGGTTCGAAAGGTACTGGATCGTCTCTACGGGGAGCTAAAAAGCCTGTCACCCCCCGACGGGGAGTCTTCCCGGAAGGGGAGCGCCTCGGCTGTCACCGATCAGCAGGAACAGGAGCTGTTCCGCCGGGCCATCAGGGAGTTGAGTTCATGACATCCAACGACGAGCATCCTCTGCGACCCGACTTCGAAGAGCAGGACCACCGGGAAAACGAGCTGCGGCCACGGTTGCTGGAAGACTTTTTGGGTCAGGAGCAAATCAAGGCGAATCTGCGTGTTTTTATCCAGGCGGCCCGGGAGCGGCAGGAATCGCTGGACCATGTTTTCCTCTCGGGGCCGCCAGGGCTGGGAAAAACCACCCTGGCCAGCATCATCGCCCACGAGATGGGCGCCGACCTGCGGGTTACGGCGGCGCCGGCTCTGGAAAAGCCCAAGGATCTGGCCGGTATACTGACGTCACTCCAGGAGGGGACGGTCTTCTTTATCGACGAGATTCACCGACTGAAGAGCTCTCTGGAAGAGATGCTCTATGTGGCCATGGAGGACTACGAGATCGATTGGGTGATCGGGCAGGGGCCCAGCGCACGCACCCTGAGAGTTCCTCTGCCGCGTTTCACTCTGGTGGGAGCAACCACCAGGCCCGGCATGGTGGCAAGCCCCCTGTATACGCGCTTCGGAATCCCTGTCCGTCTGGATTACTATACTCAGGATGAGCTCGCGGCAATTATCCGCCGCACCTCGTCCATCCTGGAAATAGCTATTCGGGAAGAAGCGGTTCTTCTTCTTGCTGATACCTGCCGGGGAACCCCCCGGGTGGCAAACCGTCTGGTCCGGAGGATGCGCGACTTCGCCCAGATTCTGGGTGAGGGAGTAATTACCGGGGCTGTTGTCCGGGAGGGGATGGAACGGCTTAACATCGATCAGTACGGTCTCGAAGAGCAGGATCGGCAGATCCTTCGGGCTATCGTGGAAATGTATCAAGGCGGGCCTGTAGGAGCTGAGACGCTGGCTATATCGGTGGGGGAGGAGCTGGACTCCCTGGAAGTTTTTTACGAGCCCTTTCTTATCCAGCAGGGCCTTCTTCAGCGTACCGCCCGGGGCCGGATTGCCACGCCTCGAGCCTACGCTGTACTCGGGCTTCCAGGAGATGAAACAGGTGAAGACCAGCGATCTCTTTTTTGATTTACCCCAGGAACTGATCGCCCAGGAGCCGCCCCGGGAGCGGGGTGCGAGCCGCCTCTTTCTGGCTCACCGGGCAACAGGTGGTGTAGAGCATCGGGTCATGACCGATATCATCGACGCGGTAGCGCCCGGGACGGTGATGGTCTTCAACGATTCCCGTGTCCGTCGTGCCCGGGTCTATGCCAGGACGGTGGATACCGGTTCCAGCCAGGAATTTCTTCTGGTGGAGCCCCGCGGGGAAAATCGGTGGCTTGCGATCGGCCCCAACACAAAGAAGCAACGTCTGGGACGTGTCTTTCGCTTTGATCCCTCGGGGGTCACAGCACGGATCTCTTCTGTGGAACCACCCTACCGGGAACTCACCTTCTCGCAGCCTGTAACGGATCAGTGGCTTGAGGAGCACGGTCACATTCCGTTGCCCCCTTATATCCACCGGAGCGATTCCTCCGACGATGCCCAGCGATATCAGACGGTCTATGCCCGCACCGTGGGAAGCGTGGCGGCCCCCACGGCGGGGTTGCATTTTACCCGGGATATGCTCCAGGCCCTGGGGGATCGAGGGGTTGAGATCCACTTTGTTACCCTTCACGTGGGGATCGGCACCTTTCTTCCCGTAAGGACGGAGGTCCTTGAAGAGCACAAAATGCACAGTGAGCGCTACAGTGTCTCTCGGGAGACAGCCCGGGCGATCGGGAAGGCAAAGGACGAAGGACGGCCCGTCCTTGCTGTGGGAACCACGGCGGTGCGCACGCTGGAGTCTGCCTGGAACGAGGCTCTCCAGAGGGTGGAGGCGGGAGAAGACGAAACGGGAATTTTTATCTACCCCGGTTACCGATTCCGGGTGGTGGATCAGCTTTTTACCAATTTTCACACCCCCGGGAGCACCCTGCTGGCTCTGGTAAGCGCCTTTGCCACTCCTGAGGATATCAAAGAGTGGTACCGCCAGGCCGTGGAAGAACGATACCGCTTTTTTTCCTATGGCGACGCCATGCTGATCAGGTAAGGGGTGCCGCTACGATGCCGGTCAGTAGGTTGATTCGTCCATCGCTTCAAAAGCCGAGCGAACTTCAGCCACCCGGTCCAGGTGGCGTTCGATGATTCTGCCGTAATTCAGCGATCCCCTGCGTATCCGGTGGTGCTGGTCTTCCCAGTACTGGATGCGGTCCAGGCTGATGAAACGGATCGGTGCTGCTTCCTGACTCCATCGCTGGGCCTCATCCCAGTAGACCAGGGCGTAGCGAAAAAGTTCCTCGGCTCGCTCCAGACTCTCAAGATTTTGTCGTTGCCAGGGGGCGTTGTAAAAAAAAGCCTCGAATTTCATGTACTGTGTGCCCCATTGCAGGTACAGTTCAGTAAGTTTCAAGTTGATATGCATCGAGAAGAGGTAGCGATACCATTCCCACTCCCGCTCGTTAGAGATCCTTGCCAGGGCGTAGAGGGGATTTGCAAAATCGCTTCGCAGGGCCTGCTCCAGCCAGTAGATGTTTTCTGCGATTCGCTGGGGAGAGGCGTAGAAATGCTGATGATAGAGTCGGTATAACTGTTCCCGGTAGATCAAGCGGGACGAAGAGACCCCTGGAAAGGCCGGGGTCAGGAGAAAGACCCCCGCCAGGGTCCACAGGAGGAAAAGACGAGACCTCATAGTGCTCCTATCGGCATGCCTGGAGGGAAGCACAAGTGATGATTCGAGGGTCTTCACGGGAAACCAGGAGGATTCCTGTCTGTTTCAGGTTCTTCAGGTTCTTCAGGTTCTTCAGGTTCTTCAGGTTCTTCAGGGTCTTCAGGGTCTTCAGGGTCTTCAGGTTCCGCCTTCAGGTCTGTGCTCCTCCAGGGACAGGGCGGCCAGAACATCGTGGAAGATATCGTCTTCGCTCCGGTCTCCCGAGAGGGTATGGATTTTCATGTCGCCCCGCTGAACAGGAGGAAGAAGGGAAAAATCCCTGATAACCCGACGGTATCGAAGGGCAACCTGTTCCTGAATCTCCCGTGTTTCAAGGGAGTCCCGCTCTTCACGGAGCGATATCCTCCGGTGGGCCTCGTCCAGGGATGTGTCGATAAAAAAGAGGTGCTGCGGCAGGGGGAATCCTGCATTCAGCCGTTCCACGAGTCCGGTTTCTGCCAGGTATCCCTGATACGCCAACGAGGAGAAGAGGTATCGATCGCATACAACCACATGCCCTGCGGCCAGGCGGTCTTTTATTCCCTGGTTCGGTCGGAAAAGATGTTCGTTCCGGTCAGCCGCAAAGAGGAGCGCCAGAGTTTCGGGACGAACGTATTCAGGCCCTTTCAAGAGACGCCGAATGACGGTGCCTGTTGCAAAATCTGTGGGCTCACAGGTAAATTCAGCCTGACCTTCGCGGCCAAGATATTCGGTCAGACGTTGTGCCTGGGTTGTTGTCCCGGCCCCGTCAAGACCCTCGAAAACAATGAAATCCGGCCAGACATCTTCGGACCGGGAAAGGTGCGGCATCGTGCATGCTCCCTGGGTAATGTGATACCATGACTATACGGGATTGAGGAATGAACAGGAAGCAACTCACTCGAAACATTCTGCTCTTTCTCGTCATGTCCGCGGTAACGGCGTCCCTGGTTGCTGGGGTGTTCTGGCTCATCCCGCGCACCGAGGTTCGTCTTTTGGAAATTCGATCTCTTCTGGTGGAAGAGTTTGAGTCAGCGATCGCCCAGGACGTCTCCTGGGACTCGGTCAGCCCCTCGGTTTTGCGGGGAATCACACTCCACGGGGTGCGGCTTTCCGATGGAGCAGCCTCGGCCCAGGCTGTCTCTGTTGGCCTCAGCCTCCCCCATATTCTTCGTGGCGACAGGCACCGCATGATTCCTGAAGTCCGGCTCCGCTCGCCCCAGGTCAGGATTTCTACCCTGAAGGAGCAGGAGCAGTGGTTGCAGACGATCGCCTTCTTTCGCGGAGACGGTACGGGCCGCCGGGAAATAAAAATCTTTGTAGAACAGGGCTCGCTTCACCATGCCCTCTTTTTTCCTGATACAGCTCGTCAGGAATCGTTGCAGACGGTTCTCCTGGAGGGAGTCTCGGCCGAGGTGGAGCTTGGCCGGACTTCCCTGGAGGGATACCTCCGGGCAGAGAGCTCCCTGTTTACTGAAGTGCAGGGAGATCCCTTTGTGGTGCAGACCCGTCTTTCAGCAAGTTTTAGCGGAAGCAGGGCCGGTGATGTAGCAGGAGTTACCCTGGAGCTAGGCGCTATCGGCGGAAGCCACTTTACAACCCGGGATTTGACGCTCCGACTGGAACGACATGGCGATTCCCTCAGGGTAGAGCGAATACGAAGTCACGATGCTCTGGACATCATCGCGGAGATTGATCTGTCCCGGGAGACCCTTCAACTTCAGCTTCAAAGTGAAGGCTTTCTTCCCGCTTCACTGGTGCGATTTCATGGCCCCTGGAGTCCATGGAACGAGTGGCTGCGAAGTCCGGTAACAACCCGATCGTACGTAGTGTTCGATGGTCACGAGGGGTTTCAGGAGGCCCGGGGAGAGATCTCGGGAACCGTGCGACACAAAGCCCTGCCTGAGCCGCTACCCCTGGTGGCAACATTTCAACTCACACCGGACCTTCTGAAGCTTCCGTCGCTCACACTCCGGGGAACCCGGGGACGAGCGTATTTTTCCGGATCCTGGAGGCGTCACGCTCAGGCTCCCGACGGAAGAGTCAGTTTTTCCGGTTTCTCCTACGCAGGATCCCCGCTTTTGGACGGGACGGTCTCTGTGAGCGCCTCTTCCGATACCTTGGGGCTGAGCGCCGAAAAGCTTCAGGTCAACGGGCTCCCTTTCTATAATCTGGCAGGGCATCATTTGCGGAGGGGCCGCTATAACTCGCTGGATTTTGCTGTTTCTCTGGAAGAGGACGTTCCGGGACAACTTCGAGGCTCGGCGCGATACGCTGCCGGGGGAAATATCCTGGACGACATTACGGGAGAAATAGAACTCGATCAGGTAGATCTCCTGGGCCTGGTCTCGGCAGCCGAGGCGCTCCACCTGGAGCTTCCCTTTCCGCTCCCGCATTCCGCCCCTGGTGCTCCCGATTATCGTGCGAGTGGAACTGCCCGTTTCGACCGGCGGGAAGGGGATCTTTTGGTCCGCGTCCCGTATCTGTCAGTTTGGGACAAGGCTATTCCCCAGCGCCAGGGGGTTGTCTCGGCAACCTATCGGAATGGCCAGCTCTCTATAAGACAGTTCTATCTCCGGGAAGGGGACATTACCATTGCCGGGTCCGGTGATGTGGATCTCCTCAAGGGTGATGAGATTACTTTCTCGGTTGATTTCACCGTAAACGGGTTCCCCTATTTTCTGGACGGTATTTTCTTCTCTGAAGGCGTTCTGGAGCTGCGGGGGCCCCAGGGATTTTCTGCAACCCTGCGGCGCACCTCGGGAGGAGCCCTTTCTCTGACTGCACGCACTCGCAACACCCCCTTGCCCGTGGGGAATCTCCGGATGACTGCGGATTTCGAGGCGCTCTATTATAACAGGAGTGATTGGTACCTGACGATTCAGGATGCAGACCTTCGAAACCTCCCTCTGCCAAACCACCGCCTGGGCCGGGCAACCTTTGCAGCGGCCTTTCATCCCGAGACCTTTCATCTGGCCGTCACCGAACTGGATGATCAGGTGAGCACCCTGGCTGGTTCGATTCAGGCGCGATATCGCCTGGAACGGGATGATCTGGAAGTGTCGTTGACGGGAGGCTTTTCCGGGCTGGATTCCCCGGAACAGTACCGACTTGCCGCCCGTTACGCCGGGGAAAATATCGCTCTGGATCTTCGCTTCGCCGAGGCTCCAGCCAGACGGCTCTCACCCCAGGTTGAGGAGGGAAACCTGACCGGCACCGTTCAAATGGTGGGCGATCCCGGGGCTCCCGATTTTCGGGTTTTTCTGGAATCGGAGTCGCTCCTCGTGCGGGGTATTCCTCTGGCCTTCCGTTTTTTTGTCCAGGGTGATCAGGAACGTCTGCGGATGAACCAGGGAACATTCACCTACGGCACCACTCACCTTGAAATCCCTCAGGCTGTGTTAAACCGGAAGAGTGGGGCGATCGAGGGCGAACTCTACGCGCAAAGACGAAGACAGGAGCAAGAAGATCAGGAGATCGATCTCGTCTTTTCGGGTGAGACAGCTCCGCTGGAAGTACTTGAGCTCGATGTTCTTCGGGAGATGCCCCTCGATCTTGTTCTGACTCTGAAGCAGCCCGCAGGAGAGCCTCCCGTGGATCCTCGCTCCTTGCGGTATCGTCTTCTGCGAACCGCCGAAGAGACCCTCCTGGAGCGCCAGGACCGGGTCATTCGCATGCATCTCACCGACCAGGGAGAGATCGACTTCCTTGTGGCGGGAGACAGGCCCTTCCGGGGGCGGGCAAAAGGATTTGTCTCTCCCGAACGGATCGAGCTTACCATCTCGGATATCCACATCGAGATGGACCATCTCGCCTTGCCCCCGATTCTCCAGAGCTTCAATCTTGAACAGGGGACGATGAGGGGATCCCTGCGAGCGATTGGCCCCCCCGGTGATCCCGACCTGTTTGGAACGCTGGCAGTGCGGGATGCGAAAATTGCGACCCCCTTTTCTCCTGACTCCGTGGGTCCCTTGAATACCGTCCTTATCTTCGAGGGGAACCAGGTGCGAATGCAGCGCACTCAAACTCCCGCAGGACTGGCCTCGCTCTACGTCTCGGCTCAGATTCTTCTGAATAATCTGGACTTTGAGGAGTACCGGATCGATCTGGAGATACCGGGCGAGACTGGTGGCCGTGTGGCTGCCACCTTTGGGCCCATGCACGTCGATGGTTTTGCCCGGGGGTCCATGCGGGTGGCCGGGACACTCCAGGATCTGGATCTCACCGGTGCGGTGACGCTCTATGGAACGGAGCTTGCCGTGGCTGCCGATTTTGACCCCGAGTTGATGGAAGGCCCCCATATGACGACCGATCTGCGGATCAGCACAGGCAGGGGAGTCCGGTTCATCTGGCCTGATACGGATATCCCCATCCTGCGGAGCAATTTTGCTCTTGACCAGGGGGTTCAGCTCGTTCTTGATACCCGGGAGGGCGTCTTTTCCCTGATGGGTGTCATCGATATTCAGAGTGGCGATGTCCTCTATTTTGACCGGAGCTTTCTCTTGCGCGAAGGTTCTGTAGAGTTCAGAGAGAGCCACGTGGAGTTTGATCCCCGAATCACCCTGCGGGCAGAGCTGCGCGAGGCCACCCCGGAGGGCCCGGTGCGAATCTATCTCGTAGCCAATCGTCAGCGTTTGAGCGAGTTCAGCCCCCGTTTCGAGTCAAACCCGCCTCTGGATGGAGCCGAGATTGTAGCCATTCTCGGCGGCAATATCTTTCAGACCACGGGAGAGAGCGCTTCCAATGTACCCTCGGCGCTTCTTTCCACCACCGATCTGGTTACCCAGTTCGGGTTTTTTCGTCAGTTCGAAAACGCTGTCCGGGACAGGCTTGATCTGGATTTGTTTGCAATTCGAACCAGCGTGATCCAGAATATCCTTCTCACGGCGATCACGCCCGTTGAGGAGGAAGCCCTTCAAACGGCACCCACTCTGGGAACCTATCTCAATAATACGTCCATTTTCTTTGGTCGCTACATTGGCGATAGCGTCTTCGGCCAGACTGTTATCCAGATGCGGGCCCGGGACCCCGATATGTTTGGCGACAATCAGGGATTTCAGCGCGTCGGAGGGGTATTGATAGATTCAGAAATTAGTTTAGAATGGCAGACGCCATTTTTTATGCTGGAGTGGAATCTTGCTCCGCAGAATCCTGAGGAGCTCTTTGTAAGAGATAACACCTTCTCGTTTCTGTGGTCATTTTCATATTGATTATTTTTAGGGAGCATGAATGCGACTATTGCGCTGCGTCCTGCTGCTTTGTGTAGTTGGCGGGGTATTACAGGCTGAAGAATCCCCCGACTGGTATTTGAACGAACCGATTCGAGAAATCCGTTTCGAAGGGTTGCGAACGGTCACGGAGAATGAGCTCTTTCCTGTGATTGAGAGCTTCATCGATGAGCCTTTCACGGAACAGAAATTTCTGGAACTTCAACGGCGTCTCTACGCGATGGATCTCTTCGAGCAGATCATTCCGAATGCGGTCCGTCCCGAGGATCTGCCGGACGGACCCGAGGACGGAATGGTTCTGTCCTTTGATGTCCAGGAGCGCCCTGTTATAACAGCCATCCAGTTTTCGGGAAACAACCGTCTGGGGCGCAACCGGCTTCGCGACGTCATTCTCCTGAAGCAGGGTGATATGGTCACACGATCAAAGCTGCGGATGGACGAAGAGGCGATTCGCACCCTCTATCTCGAGCAGGGGTTTCCCAACGTCTCTGTTTCTTCGGAGTTTATCCAGGAAGATGAGGACGAAAACATTGTCCGTTTCACCATCGACGAAGGGGCTCAACTCTCGATTGAATCCATCCGCTTTGCAGGAAACCAGTTCGCCTCCGATACAAGCCTGCGCGGCGTCATGCAGCTGCGGGAACGAAGCATCTTTAACCGGGGCCTTTTTCAGGAGGCTCTCCTGGAGCAGGACAAAAACAGGATCCGCCGATTCTATTACGAGCAAGGATACATCGATGCAGAAGTTGTCGATGTGAGCAAGGATGTCCGCGAGGAGCCAGGAGAGAATCGAAGTTATCTCACCCTTACGGTGGGTGTCGACGAGGGCGCGCGGTACACCTTCGGGGGAATATCATTCCGGGGTAATACAATCTTTTCCGATGAGGATCTCGGCGGGCTTGTCCGGCTTGAGCCAGGAGATGTCCTGGATCTGGTCCGGTTCGAAGCTGACTATCAACGAGTGGCTGACCGGTACTACGAGAGCGGATATATTTTCAATCAAATAACCCGTCGCGAAATCCGGGATGAGGAGAGCAAAACCATCTCCTTTGAGGTGGTGATCGTGGAGCGCAACCGGGCACACATCGAAAATATCATCTTTCGGGGAAACGAAAAGACAAAAGACTTCGTTCTTGAACGGGAAATCCCCCTGGAGGTGGGGGACGTGTTTAGCGCCACCAAGATCCGCGAAGGGCTTCGAAACCTGGCAAACCTTCAGTATTTTTCAGCTATTGCCCCCGAGACGCCTGCGGGGAGTACCGAGGGGCTCATGGATCTCATTATCAACCTGGAGGAGGGGAGTACTGCCGATATCACCTTCGGTCTTGCCTTCGGTGGAAACCAGGATTTCCCTGTCTCTGCCCAGATTCAGTGGCAGGACCGCAACTTCCGGGGTCGCGGCCAGATTTTCGGGATCCAGGCCACAGCTTCACCGGTAAACCAGCGGGTAACTTTCAATTTTCGTGAACGCTGGCTCTTCGGACGGCGCTGGTCGGGGGGGCTTAATCTGAGCTTCGATCGATCCGTGATAAACAACGTTCCCCAGAACGCCCGGGCACCACTCTACGCCGATGGCGATGATGACGCTGTGCCCGATCCGTATAACCATGAAGACTATGTTTTTACCAAAGACGGTACCGATTTCAATGGTCGGACTTACAACGCTGGCGACCGCTTTCCGGGAACCCCTTCGTCCACGGCTGTTGGCAAGTACAACCTGGAAAACGAGTACGAATACCTGGGGGGGAGCACGCGCAACATTCCCTCGGAAAACCTCATGAGCTACGACGCCTACAACATCCGTCTGGGCGCCAATACCGGATACACTTTCCGCACTCCCCTGGGGCGATTTACCCCGCGCACCTCGATCAGTACGGGAATCCGCTACCTCACCTACGACGATTCGATCTATCGCCCTGCCAGCGATACCACCCGGGACAACCACGAGCGATGGCGGTTTATCAACACCTGGGGGCTTGGAGCCGCCCTGGACCGACGCGACTTTATCTACAGTCCCTCCAGCGGATACCGCCTGGATCAGCAGTTCAACTTTACCGGAGGGTTTCTGGGCGGTGAACGCCACTTCACACGCTCCGAAACCACCGCCGAGGTCTTCTTCACCCTCTGGGACGTCCCCCTGGGCGACTGGAACTGGAAGATGGTTCTGGGAATGCAGTCGAAACTCAGCTTTATCTTGCCCAACTTCCTCTATTCCGAGGGTGACGACAAGTATTTCAAGATCGAGCAGAGCGACACGCTCCGTCTGGACGGGATGTTCACCTCCCGGGGATGGTCCTTCCGTAGCGACGGTGCCACCACCTGGAATAACTGGGTCGAGTTGCGAATGCCCCTCTCGGAGCAGGTGATCTGGTGGGACACCTTCTTTGAAGCCGCTGTGATGAGAGAGTTCTCCTCAAACCTGGCCAACTGGGACGACCGGCAGCGCATGAGCGACATCGAGAAGCAGGACTGGCAGTTCACCATCGGCACGGGTATCCGCTTCGTTATTCCCCAGTTTCCTATCCGGCTCTACCTGGCAAAACGCTTCGAGTACGACGAGAACGGAAACATCGACTGGAAGACAGGAAACCTCTTCAACGGGGGAGATTCCGACAGCGGCCGGGGAGTCGATCTGGTCTTTACGATCGGGGCGGAGTTCTTCTAGGAACCCCTCCCCGAAGCAGGCGATGGATGCGAGACAGCATACACGATATACCTTTGAAGGAGCATGAGCGATGAAATACTATACTAGTCTTGGACAGACCGGCAGGATAATCCGGTTCCTCCTGGCGGGAGGAATCCTGCTCCTGGGAGGGGCCATTGTTTCGGCCCAGGGTATCTCCACGGTGGGGATCGTCAACATAAACCAGGTCTACAACTCCTTTTACCGCGATTCCCAGGCCGTGCGGGATCTGGAACGGCTTCGTCAGCAGTACCAGGAAGAAATTGACGAGCACTTTCTCGAGCTGGAGAGCCTGAAGGATCGCCATGTGAGCGCCCGGGAAGTAGGCAACCGGCGGCGGGCCGATCAACTGGAAGATCAGATTACCGAACTTCAGCGCTTTCTTGAGGACCTCACCCGCCGACGCCGTCAGCAGCTGGAGCACCGGCAGTCCCAGTTGCTCTCGGACGATTTTCTGCAACGCCTCCAAAACGCGATCCAGTATGTGGCGGAGACTGAAGGCTTCACCCTGATTCTTCGCTCTGATACGGAAGGCATCCAGTGGTGGTCTTCCGAAATCGATGTGAGCGATAAAGTCCTTCAACGGCTGATCAGAACCTCCAGCCGCTAAGGCATCGGACACCCCCATGTCTACCCCGATGTTGCGTCAATACGAGGCGCTCAAGTCTCGTCACCGCGACGCGATCCTTCTCTTCCGCCTGGGCGACTTCTATGAGATGTTTGGCTCCGATGCCCGGGAAGGAGCCCGACTCCTGGGTCTCACCCTGACCCAGCGCCAGGGGGTGCCCATGTGCGGGGTGCCTCACCACGCCTCCCGGGGCTATATCGGCCGGTTGCTCCGTCAGGGGAGAAAAGTGGCGATCTGCGAGCAGATCAGCCCTCCCGCCGATGGGAAAGGTCTGGCCGAGCGGGACGTGGTGGAGGTTCTTTCGCCGGGAGCGATCTTTGATCAAGATTATCTGGACCCCGATTCCAACAACTACCTGGTAGCTCTGGGAAAAGAGGGAGAGCATCTCTGTGTGGGCTGGTGTGATGTCTCCACGGGAGAACTCACTCTGGCAGCCTATCCTGCCCGGGATCAGGAATCGCTAATCCAGAGAGAGATTGCACGGCTCCATCCCCGGGAAATCCTGGTCCAGGAATCTCTCCTGGAGCATTCCCGTTACCTTTCCTCTTTGTCGGGCAACCCCGCAGGGGGGGCTTCAGGAAACGGCGGGGTCCAAGGGTGCCACGATGTGGTGGTAAACCGCATCCCCGACTGGGGATTCTCCCGCGAGTCTGCTCTGGAGCGGCTGTGTCTCGTCCTGGAGGTAGAAAACCTCCGAGGCTTCGGGTTTGATTCTTCCGATGCGGCGCTTCTTACGGGGGGCGCTCTCCTGGATTACCTTGAGGAAAACGCCCGCCACGTTTTGGGCCACCTCCACAACCTTCGTCGTCACCACGACGAGGATGTCCTTATCCTGGATGACGCCACCCTGAGGAATCTTGAAATTGTTGCCAACATGCACGACGGAGGACGGGCCTTCACACTCTTGAGCGTGCTCGATCAGACCCAGACCCCCATGGGAAGCCGCCTGCTTCGTCGTCGCCTCATTCTGCCAACCAGAAATCATCGTGAAATAGAAAAGCGCCTGGATCAGGTGGAGGAGTTGTACCACCGGCAACAGGATTTGCTCCGGTTGCGGGAGCTTCTGGATCAGGCCTATGACCTGGAACGGCTCACCTCCCGGCTGGGTGTGGAAAAAGCCCATCCCCGGGATGTGGAGGCTATCGCCGGAACAATCGGCGTTGCCGAAAACGTGGCAACAATTCTGCCTGACTGGTTTGGTCAGAACGCCGCATCGGGGCTCCTGGATTCTCCGGAAGGCTGGCAGAAGGCCCTGGACCTGAGGGATCGCATCGCCAGGGTTCTCCAGGATGATCCCCCGGTTTCCCTCACCGAAGGAGGAATAATTCGCGATGGTTATGATGCAACGCTGGATCGGTTGCGTCAGCTTCAGAGGGGAAGTCAGGAGGTTCTGGCGGCCTATTTGGAGGAACTGCGGAGCGAGACAGGACTGCAAGCCCTGAAGATCAAGTACAATCGTCTTTTGGGCCATTTCTTCGAAGTCCCCCGGTCCCAGGCAGAACGGGTTCCCCCGTTCTTTATCCGCCGACAGAGTCTGGCCAACGCCGAGCGGTATACCACCACCCGTCTCAGCGAACTCGAAGGGGAGATCAACAACGCCACCGAGGAGTCCGTGGCTCGGGAGCAGGCACTCTTTCTGGAACTGCGGGCCCAGGCGGCGCAGGAGATTCCCCTTCTGACAACCCTGGCAGATCACCTTGCCAGGGTTGATGTGGCGGCGGCCCTGGCAAGAGCCGCTACTTTGCAGGGATACCGGCGCCCCCGGCTGATCCAGGAGCCCGAGGTACACATTGCCGGGGGGCGGCACCCCGTGGTGGAAGCTCATCTTCCTGCAGGGGATTTCGTGGCCAACGATCTCGTGCTTGATCAGGAACAAACCCGCTTTGCCCTTATAACAGGGCCTAACATGGCGGGGAAATCCACGGTATTGCGGCAGACGGCGCTCATAACGCTCATGGCTCACGCCGGTAGTTTTGTGCCGGCTGAGACCGCTGAAATCGGCCTGACCGACCGTATTTACTGTCGGGTTGGTGCATCAGACAATATCGCCCGGGGTGAATCGACCTTCCTGGTGGAGATGAACGAAACCAGCAATATCCTGCGGAACGCCACCGAAGCAAGTCTGGTGATCATGGACGAGGTCGGGCGGGGCACCAGCACCCATGACGGCCTGGCTATAGCTTGGGCAGTCTGCGAGTATCTTCTGGAGAAAATTCGCTGTCGAACTCTTTTTGCAACTCATTATCATGAACTGTCAGGCCTTCAGGGGACTGGCTTCTCTCGCCTCACCATGGCTGTGCAGCACTCAGAGCGGCACATCGTCTTCCTGAAGAAGCTGCAGCCCGGTTCAGCCGATCGATCCTACGGAGTGGATGTGGCCCGCATGGCGGGTATCCCTGAGCAGGTTATCGAACGGGCCAGACAGCTCCTGGTTCACTTCGAGGGATTATCCCGGGATGCCCGGGACCGGGAGGGCGCCCCTCCCGCAGCATCTGCGCCCTTCAGTAATGATGCCGGGACAAAGACAGGAACTGGCCAGCCCCAGGATGAGCTCTTTTCTCCCCTGGACCTTGTGACGGCAGAACTCGCCGGACTGGATATTGACCAATGCACGCCGCGGGAAGCCCTGGATCTCCTGTACCGCTGGCAAACTGCTCTGGGTTCGGGAGAATAACCAGCATCGCGGGGAATCTTCGCGGCCCCTTGAAGCGCCAGGGTTCTTCAGGGCCTCCTGGAAGGTATGAAAAGCCTGTGTCCGCAGTCCTGGTTCACCCCGTTTCGAAACCTTCCGGCGATTCTGCGCACCGACTGTTGCGCCCTCTGCGGCACCACCACGCTGCTTCAGGAGAAATACGGCGGCTTTTGTGACAATTGCATAGCAGAAATATCGGGTGCCCCCGGGCCATTTCTCCTGGAATCTTCACCAAGAATCTGGGCCGCCCGGGAGTATTCCGGAGTCATTGCCCAGGCGATCGGGGTTCTCAAAAATCCTGGCCGGCGGGAGGTTGCCCCGGTTCTGGCCCGGATGCTCCTGGAACCGCTCTATCGGAACCTTCAAGAGAGCTGGAAGACCCGAGAGGCCCTGAGGATCGTTCCCGTTCCTGCCAATCGCTTCAAACAACGTTCTCGTGGATTCGATCAGGCGCAGCTCCTGGGGAGGGCTCTCTCACCCCGTCTGGATCGTCTGGTAGCGCGATCACACGGAACGGCCCAGAAGGTGCTCACTAAATCAGAGCGAGAGAAAAACGTTCACCATCAGTTCTTTCCCGCCCGGAAACACCACGGCAGCGTAATTCCTCAACAGGTTGTCCTGGTGGATGATGTGATAACCACCGGATCGACACTTCATCGGTGTGGCGAAATTCTTGTGAACCTGGGGGTCCGGGAATGGGCAGCCCTTCTTCTCGCAGCCCGGCTCTAACCCGCTCTGGTCCGTCCACCCCCTGGACTCTGTCGCCCGGTTGGCGCCCGGTTCCTGTACTTGACCATTGCGGGATTTCAGAATAGAGTAGCCACGACAGCTCACGGCGTGGACAGCAAAGAGTCGCTTCTGCCGGCTCTTTTTTTGTATACTGCCAGACGCAAGGAGCTCGTTGCCGGAACAGTCCTGGCAACACCTGAAGAGAGGAACTCATCATGCACAACCGGAAACCGGAAGGGCCCGTGGCCGACGCAGTCCGGGAGATCATTGAACCCCAGGGATATCGGTTGGTGTCCTTCTCGTCGGAAATGATCAGAAAGCGCCTTCACGTACATTGTGTGTTGCATCATCCTGAAGGGATCGTGCTCGATGCTCTGGCGAGTCTGCATCGCGCGCTGGAACCTCGTCTGGAGGTCCTGCTTGAGAGCAGAGACCTGCGGGTCGAGTTCAGCTCCCCGGGGATATCTCGGGTTTTGGCGAGTTTTCACGAGTTTGCCGTGTTTTGCGGCTGCCGGGTCCAGGTGCTTCCCCGGGAAGCGCCGGAATGGATCTCAGGGGTCATTGCATCAGCCGATGAGGCTGGCTGCGTGATTCGTACAGACGAAGGTCGGGATGAGACCTTTTCTCCTGAGATGATCACGAAAGCACGGTTGACTGAATAGAGGCGGGAGGAATAAATGGCGACAGGACTTGCGGATGCTATCCGCGCCGTGGTAAGCGACAAAGGTATTTCCGAAGAGCTGCTCATTGGTGTTATTGAGGATTTTCTCCTCGCTGCATATAAACGAAAATTCGGCCACGATGAGAACGCTGTGGTCCAGTTCAGCGATGATGGAGCTGAAGTAACGCTCTATGCTCAAAAGAAAATTGTCGAAGACCTTGAGGATGAAGTTACCGAGATACCCCTGGAAGAAGCCCTTCTTCTGAACGAAGAGTGTGAGGTCGGTGATGAGCTGCTCATAGAAATAAACCCCCAGGAGTTCGACCGTGTCGCTATTCAAACGGCAAAGCAGCGTGCCCGTCAGCGCATACGGGAAATCCAGAAGGACACCCTCTACTCCGAGTTCATAGATAAAGTGGGAGAACTCGTCATTGGCTACGTTCAGCGGGAACGCAACGGCAACGTTTTTATCGACCTCGGAAAAGCCGAAGGGATACTCCCCAAGCGATACCAGTCGCCACGGGAGATCTACCGCCCCAATGACCGGATTAAAGCGCTGATTGTGGATGTTGCAAAGAGTGGCACCGGTTTGCAAATTGCCCTGTCCCGGACACACACCGATTTGGTCAAGCGCATTTTCGAGATCGAGGTGCCCGAAATCTACGGAAAAACCGTGGAAATTGTCCGAATTGTCCGCGAAGCGGGGTATCGGACAAAAATCGCCGTCGCCTCCAATCGGGAAGACGTGGACCCCGTGGGAGCCTGTGTCGGACTCCGGGGGGTTCGGATACAGGCTATCGTCCGGGAGCTCGAGGGTGAAAAAATCGATATTCTTAAGTACGATTCAGACCCGCGAATGCTGATAAAAAACGCCCTGTCTCCTGCCGAGGTTTCCAACGTCATCGTTCTGGACGAGGCCCGTCGCCAGGCCCTCGCGATTGTTCCCGAGGATCAGCTCTCTCTGGCAATTGGCAAGCAGGGTCTCAACGTCCGTTTGGCGAATCGTTTGGCCGACTGGAACATAGACGTGAAAACCCCTGATCAGTTCGACGAGATGGATCTGGCCGCAGAATCAAAGCGGGCCATGTCCATGCTCTTTGGCGATAACGACGATATCGACAACGAGATAACCGATATTTCGGAGCTTCCCGGCATCAGCCACGAAATGGTGATCATTCTCAAGAAAAATGACCTCACCCTGATTGAGGAGGTTGTGGGACTCTCCCAGGAAGCCCTTCGCGATCTGGAGGGCATGACTCCCGAGATCGCTGAGGACTTGGGGAAGATTATCGCCGACAACGTGGAAATCGTTGAGCAGGACGCTTCCTACGACGCCTATGACGACGAGGCCGGTTATGACGACGATGATGACTATGAGGACGAAGAAGAAGAGCAAGACCGGGATGATAGCGACGATGAGTCTGACGAGGAAGAGGAGGGCGAGATCATTTCCTCGATTAGCGAGCTGCCCGGGATTACCGATGGTATCATCGAAAAACTTCGCATGGCAGGGATTGCAGAGCTTGAAGAACTCATAACGCTTGATCCCGCGACAATCGGATCGATAGAGGGCCTGGATTCGGAAGAGGCGGAGACAATCCGTATGATCCTTACCGAATTTGTGGAGATCGTAGAGCCCGAAGATGAGGCTGCTCTGGACGAGTAGGCCTGTTTACAGAGGGCCCGGGCATTCTGTACAATTAGGGAAAGGACGCATATGGCAGAGGAACAGGACAAGCAAAAACCGAAAGCAACACTGATTAAAAAGAAGCCCGAGAAGCCTGAATCACAGGCTGAAGCCTCCCCCGAGAAGAAAAAAGTTCGGGTGGTGGTGAAACGCAAGCAAAAGCCCAAGGAGGCTCCGGCAGCTTCCCAGGAGGCAGCCCGAACCACCTCTCCAGAAGCTGCTTCGAAACCGGCGCAGCCCGTTGCAGAGAAGGATCCGGGACAGCAAGCACGTCCTGAGCCCCCTGTTTCTGCCACGAAGAGTAGCGATGCTTCCGGGGGTTCCCCGAAGACAGAAAGCGCAGCCTCTGCCCAGGCTCCGGCCCAGGCAGACACGCCGACCCCTTCGTCGGTAAAACGCCCCTCTTCTCACGGCGAGACGCCTGGCGATTCCGCAGGCAGGGCGGAGCCAGCCGCACAAGCTTCCAGAAGTGAACCGGGAAAACCCGAGGCTCCATCACCACAGGCAGCAGGCGAAAAACCGGATGCTCCGGAAAGACCTGCCCCGGGAGCATCAGGCCAGCGTCCTGGCCCTCGTGATCAATCCCGCGATCAATCAGGCGACGGAGGCCCCCGCCGCCGACCTCCCCAGGGAGGGGACGATCGTTTTCGCCGGGGACCCCGCAGTGGCGGTCCCGGCGAAATGTCCGATGACCGTCGGCGTCCTGGTGGAGCTCCGTCAGGTCCCCGCTATGGCGGTGGCCGAGGCCCCGGTGGTGATACTCGCTATGGCGGTGGCCGAGGTCCCGGTGGCGACACTCGTTATGGTGGAGGCGGTCCGGGTGGGCCTTCCAGAGGTCCCGGCGGTCCCGGCGGCCCGTCAGGGGGCACCCGCTACGGTGGGGGTGGTCCTGGCGGACCCTCAAGAGGTCCCGGCGGCCCGGGTAGTGGTCCGCGCTACGGCGGAGGTGGCCCCGGTGGACCCTCAAGGGGACCAGGCGGTCCGGGAGGCGGTCCTCGCTATGGCGGCGGAGGCCGTGGTCCCGGTGGGCCCGGAGGTCCTCCTCGTGGTCCCGGTGGCCCGGGTGGAAGCCCCCGCTACGGTGGAGGCGGCCCCGGTGGGCCTGGAGGTCCCCCTCGCGGGCCCGGAGGTTCTCCCGAAACAGGGCGGCAACCGGGGAAGAAGTTCTACAAGAGCAAGAAAACCCGTGGCGGCGGATTCGATCGGGACGACCGGGTGCCCGAAAAAGAGTTGCGCTATAACCGCAAGAAACCTCCTGTAAAGGCGAATCCGGTACCAAAAGAGATCGATATCATGGAGGTCATCACCGTCAGCGAGCTGGCACGGAAGATGAATCTCAAAGCCAACGCCCTGATCGGGAAACTGATGAGCATGGGCATGATGGTGACGATAAACCAGCAGATCGACGCTGAAACTGCCGAGATCCTGGCCAGCGAGTACGGGTGTTCTGTCAGAATCGTCTCTCTCTACGACGAGACGATCATCGAAACAGAAAAAGACCGGCAGGAAGACTTGCGGCCGCGATCACCCATTGTGACGGTTATGGGACACGTCGATCACGGAAAAACGAAACTCCTTGACGCGATCCGCTCGGCCGATGTTGCCAGCGGAGAGCAGGGGGGTATTACTCAGCATATCGGTGCGTACCAGGTCGCCGTTGAAGAAGGAACTGTTACGTTCCTCGATACCCCCGGTCATGAGGCTTTTACACTCATGAGAGCCCGGGGTGCGCAGGTAACGGATATTGTTGTCCTGGTCGTTGCTGCAAACGACGGGGTTATGCCCCAGACAGTGGAAGCGATCGACCATGCAAAAGAGGCAAAGGTTCCGATCATCGTAGCGATCAACAAGGTTGATCTGCCCGAAGCGAATATTGACCGGGTGAAGCAGCAGCTTTCCGAGCACGGACTCATAGTAGAGGACTGGGGTGGCGAGATTCCCGCTGTAGAGGTTTCAGCTCTCAAGCGAGAGGGCATCGGAGATCTGCTCAGCACCCTTCTGGTTCAGGCTGAGATCATGGAACTCAAGGCAAACTTCAGCCGCGCTGCCGAAGGGAAAATAGTCGAGAGCAGGATCGATCCCGGCCGTGGCACGGTGGCGACGGTGCTTGTAGAAAATGGCACCCTTAAGGTGGGTGATTCCTTCGTAGCAGGCATCTACCCCGGAAAAATCCGGGCCATGTTTAACGATCGGGGCCAGAAAGTCGATCTTGCCGGTCCGGCCATGCCGGTAGAAATCATCGGCCTCGATGGGGTTCCCGATTCAGGCGATCCTTTCCAGGTGACCGACGGCGAGAAACTCGCTCGTCAGGTTAGCTCCAAACGCCAGGAGCTGAAACGTGTCGAGGCAGCCCGGAACGTCAAGAAAGTGACTCTGGACAACCTTTACGACAGTATTCAGGAAGGCGAGGTCCAGGAGCTGAAGGTCGTGATCAAGGGTGACGTTCACGGTTCCGTGGAGGCCCTGCAGAACGCTCTGGAGCGTCTCAGCACCCGGGAGGTCCGCCTTGTGGCGATTCACGCTGCGGCAGGGGCGATCAACGAGGGCGATGTTATGCTCGCCAGCGCCTCGAACGCCCTGGTTATCGGATTTCATGTCCGGCCAACCCCCCGGGCCATGGTAACAGCCGAGAAGGAAAAGGTAGAGATCCGAAAGTACAGCATCATCTACGATGCCGTAGAGGACATCCGCTCGGCCATGGAGGGCATGCTTGCGCCTGACCTCATGGAAGAGGTTTTGGGAACAGCCGAGGTCCGCGAGACCTTCAAGGTCCCCAAGATAGGGGTCGTTGCTGGTTGTTATATTACCAGTGGCAAGGTTACCCGCAACGCCAAGGTTCGAGTTTTCCGGGAGGAGATTCAACTCTACGAGAGCAAGGTTAATTCCCTGAAGCGCTTCAAAGATGACGTGCGAGAGGTTGATACCGGCTACGAATGTGGAATTGGTGTGGAAAAAATACAGGATATCAAGACAGGTGATATTCTCGAAGCATTTATTGTGAAAGAGGTTGCCAAAAAACTCTGATGGATGAAACCCGACATGCCCGGCTGGAATCCCGGATTCTCCAGGAACTGAGCACAATGCTCATGAAAGGGGAGATTAAGGACCACCGGGTCGATACCCTCGTCTCTTTCAGTTATATCAAGCTGGCAAAGGACGCGGCCACAGCACGCATCGGCGTCTCCACGATTCTTGACAACAAGAACCATGCGGCCCGGGCCGTGGAAGGGCTGAACTCCGCCGCTGGATATCTCCAGGGGCGGTTAGGAAAACTCTTGAAAACCCGCACGGCCCCGCTACTCCATTTCGTGGAGGATCACAGCCTGAAAGAAGCCCAGGATGTGATCAGCACTATCGATGCTGCGGTTCGAGCTGACCAGCAACTCTCGGGAGGGACATCTCCCGGCCAGAAAGACCATGACCAGCGGGATCCTGCTGCTGAACAAACCTCCGGGGATTAGCTCTGCCCGGGTTCTGGGGCCGCTGAAGCGCTGTTTTTCTCCGGGAAAAATCGGGCATACCGGGACACTGGACCCCTTTGCATCGGGGTTGCTGGTGGTGCTGGTGGGCTCCGGAACACGTCTCTCGAAATGGTTTACCGCGCTCGATAAGCAATACACGGCGATTCTCCGCTTTGGCGAGGAGACAGATACTCTGGATCCCGAGGGATCAGTTGTTGCCACAGCACCCATTCCGAAGGAATCGGAGGTGCGGGCCGTCCTGGATAGCTTTGTGGGAACCATTGAGCAAGTTCCTCCGGCGTACTCGGCAATTCACATCGATGGCAAACGGGCCTATGAACGAGCCCGTAAAGGCGAAGTTGTCGAAATTCCCTCCCGGTCCGTTACTGTAACAGATCTGTCAATCGATCCACTGGATCCCGACGCGGGGCGTTACCGCTTGCACGTCTCCTGTACAAGCGGGACATACATTCGGTCCCTGGCCAGGGATGTGGGGAGGGCAGCGGGATCGGTGGCCTCCCTGGAATCGCTTGAGCGAAGTGCTGTGGGGGCCTTCTCCCTGGACAATGCCCAGGGACGGCAAGAGATTCTGGATGCTCCGGATCCCGGAGCGTTTCTCCTGTCTGTTCCCGAGGCGTTCCCGTTGCTTCCCGGGACCAGGACAATGACAGTTCCCGAGAGTCTGGAAGATCCTCTGCGTGTAGGAACTCCCCTGAGCCGGCCCGTAATGAATCCGCTGGTAGGGGAGTTGCAGGATTTGGGGCTGGACGATGCCCCTGTTCTCCTGGTCTCTTCCCGGGGCAGGGAGCTTGCTCTCTGCGAGAAGGATCAAGGTCGATGGACCTACAGGGTGGTTTTTCCGGCATGATCGAGAGTCTGCGTTACTGGACTCATTTCGACGATCTCCCCCAGCCTCTCTCCGAAGACAGCCCCACCACTCTTGCCATGGGAGTCTTTGACGGAGTTCATCGGGGACACCAGGAGCTATTGCGACGGGTTATCGCCGAGGCGGAAAGGACACCTCGGGGAAGGGCGGGTGTTCTCACCTTCGAACCAAATCCGGCGGCCTTTCTCTTCCCTGATTCATTCCCTGGAGCACTCTCGCCCCTGTCAGAACGGATTGAGCAGTTTCGCCGGTTCCGATTCAAGGACGTGGTGGTGGTAGAGTTCTCGCGAAACTTCGCAGATCTTCCGGGAAAGATCTTTTTGGAGCGTTTTCTGGAAGTTTTTCCCCGTCTGGAAAGCGTTGTGGTAGGGTTTAACTTCCATCTTGGGCACAATCGCGATGTAAATTCCCGGGAACTCAGAACCTGGCTGCAGGGTCGGGGAATCAGGGTTGACATCGTTCCTGCCCTAAAAGATAATGAGGATTCGATTAGTAGTTCCCGTATTCGTCGTGCCGTCGCGGCTGGGGATCTTGACTTGGCAAGCCGGTTGCTCGGGCGCCCCTACTGCATTGCGGTTTCTGGAGTTGGGGGTATCAGGGCAGGATCGTCGGCGCAGTTATTCCCTCCTCCAGGCAGGTATCACTGCACCTTGGTGGGGGAGGACTCAAGCCGCGAGGGCATGATGGAGATATCCGAGAACGGGAATCTCTGGTGGGAACAGCAAATCGATCAAATACATTATGTGATCCCTAGGTGTGATCTCAAGGAGTAAAGGAAGATGCCAATCACAGCAGAGCAAAAGCGCGCACTTGTCGAGGAGTACGGCAAGGATCAGAAAGACACGGGAAATCCCGAGGTCCAGATCGCAATTCTCACAACCCGAATTCAGGAACTTACAGAGCATCTGAAGGTTCACAAGAAGGACCACCACACCCGACGAGGGCTGCTTAAGCTTGTAGGACAGCGTCGGCGACTCCTTCGATACCTGAAAGGAAAAGACCTGGAAGCGTATCGGGCATTGCTGGTAAAGCTTGGAATACGTAAGTAGTATCGCGCCTGCGTGCCGTCCCAAGGCACGCAGGACCATGTAAGGAAACAGTGTACATGCAAACAGTGACTATCCGAATTGGCGAGCAGGATCTTGTGCTGGAAACAGGACGGATGGCGAAGCAGGCAAATGGAGCAATTTTTGCTACCTATGCCGGAAGCGCCGTTCTTGCCACCGCAACCTGCTCCGATGAACCGAGGGAAGGGCTCGATTTTGTTCCCCTCTCGGTGGAGTATAACGAAAAATATTATGCTGCGGGCAAGATTCCCGGCGGTTTTCTGAAAAGAGAAGGGCGTCCCAAAGATAAGGAAGTGTTGGTCTGTCGCCTGATTGACCGCCCCATGCGCCCCCTTTTCTCCAAGAAGTTCATGCGGGAGCTTCAGATCGTTCCGACCACCGTTTCCGCCGACCGGGTAAACCCTCCCGATGTAGTGGCCATGGTGGCTGCCAGCACGGCGGTTCATATCAGCGATATCCCCTTTGATGGTCCCGTGGGGGCTGTCCGGGTCTGTTCGGTCCAGGGCGAGCTCATAATAAACCCCACCTTTGATCAAATTGCCGAATCCGAGCTGGAGATCATTGTAGCCGGAACCAAAGACGGAATCACCATGGTTGAGGGTGGTGCCCGGGAGGTCGGCGAAGAGCTCATGCTGGCAGCAATCGATAAAGCCCGGGAAGTCATCCTGGATATTTGTCGCGCCCAGGACGAGCTGCGGGATCTGATAGGGAAAGAAAAGCTTCCTCTCGTCGCTGACCCGCCTCCTCTGGCCATCGCCGATGATATCCGGGCCTTTGCAAAACCCCTCTACGAGGAGGCGTGCTTTGTTAAGGAGAAAATGGCCCGGCAGAAGGCCGTGAAAGCCGTAAAAGAGAAAAGCCTGGAACATTTTGCCGAAGCTCTGGGAGAGGAACTCCATCTGCAGCAGGCAAAATCTCTCCTGGGTGATATTCAGCAAGAGGTGGTTCGTCATTCAATTCTGGAGAAGAAGTACCGCAACGACGGTCGCTCTCTGGAAGACATCCGGCCAATCACCTGCGAGACCAACATCCTTCCCAGAACCCATGGAAGCGCTCTTTTTACCAGAGGCGAAACCCAGGCTTTGGCGGTGATAACGCTTGGAACGATGTACGACGAACAGATCATGGACGATATCGACGGTGATCGTCGCGAAAACTTCATGCTTCACTATAACTTTCCGCCCTTTTCGGTGGGAGAAACGGGCCGTTTGGGAACAGGCCGTCGCGAGATAGGTCATGGCCACTTGGCGCATCGGGCACTTGAGGGTGTTCTGCCAAAGAAAGAGGCCTTTCCCTATACCCTGCGTCTGGTGAGCGAAATTCTCGAGTCCAACGGATCTTCTTCCATGGCGACGGTATGCGCCGGCTCGCTGGCCATGATGTCTGCAGGAGTTCCCATCAAAAAACCTGTTGCCGGCATTGCCATGGGGCTTGTCACCGATGGTGATTCCTTTGCAGTTCTGAGCGATATTCTCGGGGACGAGGATCATCTGGGAGATATGGACTTTAAGGTTACCGGTACCGAAGAAGGCATCACGGCCTTTCAGATGGATATCAAGATCAAGAACGTCACTCCCGAGATCATGAAAGCCGCTCTTGATCAGGCCAGGCGGGGCCGGATGCATATCCTGGAGAAGATGGCCGAAGAAATCAACAGTCCCCAGGATGAGCTCTCGGAGCATGCTCCCCGGATCATTACTTTCAAGGTGGATCCCGATGAAATCGGTCTGCTCATTGGAAGCGGCGGAAAGACAGTGAAAGCCATTTCCGAGAAGTTTGGCGTTCAGGTGAACTTCGAAGATAGCGGAAGCGTCACAATCTATTCAAAAGATAAGGCTGCGGCCGATCAGGCAAAGGCTGCTTTCGAGCAACTTCTGGTTGAACCCGAAATCGGCGTGGTCTATCCCGGAATTGTGAAGCGCATCACTGATTTTGGCGCGTTCATCGAGTTCCTCCCGAGTCGCGAGGGGCTGTGCCATATCAGCAAGATGTCGGCCCAAAGAATCAACTCTGTCGAGGATGTTCTCTCCATGGGCCAGGAGGTCGATGTCAAGATTGTCGAGATCGACAAGATGGGCCGCGTCAACCTGAGTCTCATCTACGAAGGTATGAGCGAAGGATCCTCTTCTCACGGATCAGATCGCGGGCCTCGGCCTTCGGGAAACCGGGGAGGACGTGACGGTGGCAGTCGCGGGGGAAACCGGGATCGTGACAGGCGATGAGACTAAGCCCGTCCCGGTGCGCTGTACAGCGCACCGGGGATGCCTCCCGGAGTACGCTTCGCCAGGGGCCGCCGGTGCTGATCTGCGAGCATCCCTGAGCGAGCCCGTCTTGTTGCAACCGGGGGAGCGGAGCATGGTTCCCACGGGCGTGCGCCTTGAAATTCCTCGTGGATTTGAAGGCCAGGTCCGGCCCCGATCGGGCCTGGCGGCGCGACAAGGGATCACTGTGATTAACGCACCCGGAACAATTGACTGCGATTACCGGGGAGAGGTTATGGTTCCGCTGGTTAACCTGAGCGATCAGGAGTTCCGGATTGAGCCCGGTGATCGGATCGCACAGCTTGTCCTGGCTCCAGTGGTTCAGGCCGAATTCATAGTTGCCGAGGATCTTTCCGAGACCGGGCGTGGTAGCGGTGGATTTGGTTCCACCGGCGCTCGATGACCTTGCCCAGGCGCGGTGTCCCGGCGCTTGTGTTCCGATATATCGGGGGGGAGTTTTTTATATCCTTCCTGGTATGTTTCGCTTTTTTCTTTTTCATTTTCTTCGTCAATCAACTGCTTCTCCTGGCAGAAGATATCCTCCAGAAAGATGTCCCTCTTACCGATGTAGCCCTGCTTATTCTCTACTCCCTTCCCTCAATAATCGCAATTTCTGTCCCTTTTGCAACCCTGGTGGGCGTACTCATGACTGTGGGCCGCCTCTCCACAGACAATGAGATGGTGGCTTTTCAGGCGAGTGGCTTTTCTCTTGTTCGCATCTTCTTCCCGATTCTGGTGGCATCCCTTGTCCTCTCGGGGCTCTCCTTTGGTGTGAACGATTTTCTCCTTCCCCGGGGCACGCGGAATTTTGCCCGGCTCTATCGGGATCTGCTCTATTCTAATCCCGCCCTGGAACTCGAGCCTTTCTCGGTCAAACGCTATCAAAACGATACCCTCATAACAGGAGCCGTTTTCCCCGGAAGGATAGAAAATTTTGTCATTCTTGATACCGACGGTCAGGGGTTTCGCCGCGTTATAACGGCAGCAGAAGCACGCCTTGTACGCGAAGGCGACCTCAATTCAATAGGGCTCGAACTCACCGACGTTGTCACCCATTCTACCGAGGGAGGCATACGGCATAACTACAGCTTTGCCGAAACCCTGCGATATAATATCCTTCTGGAAGATATCACCGTGGCGATCCGGGCCCCCGGCCCCCGGGAGATGAGTGCCCGGACTGTGGCCGAGGAAATCCGGAAAAAGCAGGACGCTCTGGAACCGAGAATCAAGGAATGGCAAAAAGAAATAGCCCTTGAATCTCACGAGTTGGGTTTGCTGGCCCTGGATCAAAATCTTCGACATCCCGACGCCCCTCCGGTGGATAGAGCCTCTTTGAATCGACAGGCCCGTTCTGTCCTTCGAAGAATCGAGAGAAAGCCCCATGATCGCTCTCTGCAGATCCACCGTCTGGAATACTACAAGAAATTCAGTATACCCTTCGCATCGGTTTCCTTTGTCTTCCTTGCCTTTCCGCTGGGGCTCTTTAGCAAGCGGAGTGGAAGAAGTGTAGGATTCGGAATTGGCTTGCTGATCGCCACCGGATATTGGGCGCTGCTTATCGCGGGTCAAACTTTTGGAAGCCAGCGACCAGAGGTCTCTCCGCTTCTGGCCATGTGGCTTCCGAACGGCCTCTTCTTTGTTATTGGGGCAGTTCTCTTTTTCCGGAGGATGAACCGATGAAGATATTCAGTCGCTACCTTCTGCGGTGCTTTCTGTCAACACTGATTATCTCGCTCTCCTTCTTTGTCCTGATCGTTCAACTGGTCGAGCTCTTTGCAAATTTGGTGCAGTATCTGGATCTGGACGTTCCGCTGCGCGCAATCCTTCATGTCCAGGTGCTTTTTCTGCCCCAGGCGGTGATTTATGCTCTCCCCATGGCGCTCCTTTTTGCCGTTGCTTTCACCCTGGGCTCGCTCTACGCTCACAACGAACTTGTGGCTGTCTTTGGAGGAGGGCTCCCTCTCTGGAAGTTTACCCTTCCCCTGATCATCCTGGGAGTTGCTCTGAGCGCAGGACTCTTCTTTTTTACAGAACGGGTGGGTATCGAAAGCCTCCGAAGAAAAAACGAGCTCTCTCGGGAGCTTCTCCATGTCACACGAACCCACAGCAATACCGATATAACCTTACGCGACCCCCGGGGAAGATACATCTATTCTGCCGAGTACTATAATGATCGTACAAAATCGCTTTCCCGTGTCACCGTGGTTGAACGGGACCGGCAGGGGAAGTTTCAACGAAGAATCAGCGCGACCACGGGGCGATGGAACGGAGAGCACTGGATCTGGGAGGAGGGCGTTCTCTTTTCCCTCCAGGAATCAGAGTCTGGAGAGATTATAGAGGCAGAGCCCTTTGAGACGCTCTCGGAACCGGTTTTTGTTCAACCTCCCCAGAGTTTTCGCCGAATAACGCAGGACATCGACGAGATGGAACTGCGCGATGCCCGAGAGTGGGTCATAACGCTCCGCAATGCAGGCCAACCTTTCAGAAAAGCTCTCACCGACTATTATAGTCGCTATTCCTACGCCCTGACTCCCCTTGTTGTGGTCCTTCTCTCAAGCTCCCTGGGGGGGAAGTTTCGGAAAAACATTCTGCTCATGAGCCTCCTTGTCTCTTTAGTGGTAACTGTGGTCTACTACGTGTCGAGCATGATCCTGGGGCTCATGGCGGGAACCGGTCTTATCTCCCCTTTAGCAGGAGCCTGGGCAGGAGTGGGCCTCTTTGGCCTTCTGGGTGTTTTGCTCTTTCGCTTCGCGAAGACCTGAAGCGTTTCCTGAAAATCGATAATATCCGAGAGATACAGCTATGAAAATTTTTACTATTGATGCCAACGACAAGAATTGCGCCGCCCGCACCGGAACACTTCTGCTTCCCCACGGTCCTGTTTCTACCCCGGCGTTCATGCCCGTGGGTACGGCAGGAACGGTAAAAGCTGTCGATCATGATCAGCTCCACCAAATGGGATACCGCCTCATTCTTGCCAACACCTATCATCTCTTTCTCAGACCCGGGATGGATACAATTGGATCTTTCGGAGGCCTTCATACCTTCTCGAGCTGGAACCACAATATTCTTACCGATTCCGGGGGATACCAGATTTTTAGCCTGGCGCCTTTTCGCAAGATTACCGATGAAGGCGCCTCCTTTCGTTCTCATCTGGACGGCAGTCGCCATCTTCTCACACCGGAACGAACCGTTGACATCCAGGTGACAATTGGAAGCGACATCCAGATGGTTCTGGATGTCTGCACGGGCCCGGAGATTGATCATCGGGCCGCTCTGGAGGCTCTCACCACCACCACCACCTGGGCTGCCCGGGCGCGGCGTCGTTGGGAAGAGCAGCAGGAAGAAAGCGGCTACGCCGGAGCGCTTTTTGGAATCGTGCAAGGAAACTTTTTTCCTGATCTCCGAACCCAGGCGGTTCAACGCACGGAAGAACTTGATTTTCCCGGCCTTGCCCTGGGAGGGCTTTCCGTGGGAGAACCCTTTTCCACCTATTGCGACATTCTGGCTCACACAGCACCGCAGCTCCCCAGGGAGAAACCTCGTTACGTCATGGGGATAGGCACGCCTGAGTACATTCTGGCGGCGATTGAACAGGGCATTGATATGTTCGATTGTGTCTTCCCTACACGGGCGGCCCGAACGGGAACGCTCTTTACTACAGACGGACGGATTAACTTCAAAAGTGCTCGCTACGCCCGCACCATGGATTCTCCCGATCGACAGATCGATTCATTTGGCGGACGTCAATACAGTTTGGGATACTTGCGACACCTGACAAAATCGAATGAGATTCTCGGGTGCATGCTTGCCGCTCAGCACAACCTCCGCTTCATGAAATGGTTGGTTGATCAAAGTGCCCGGGCAATCCGGGAGGGGACTTTTCTGAGCTTCAAGAAGGATTTTCTGGAACGCTATACCGAGGGAACCAAAGCGGCGCGGGAGGCCTCTTCCCCGTGAAAGACCATCGCTCATCTCCCACCGGGCACCGTCACCATGTTGTATCAACAGCTATCGTCATGGCCTCCACCCTGGTTTCCCGGCTTCTGGGGTTTCTTCGGATCGCCGTGATAGGGGCTGTCTTTGGTGCTTCGGGTCAGGCTGATGTTCTGAACCTGGTGTTCAACATTCCAAACAACTTGAGAAAACTTCTCGCCGAAGGGGCTCTCTCGTCGGCCTTCCTTCCCGTACTCACCCGGACTCATCTGGAAGATGGTTCCGGTGCGAGTTCCCAAAAAATTGTTCGGCAGCTCCTGGGACTGCAGTTCGCCCTGCTTATTCCGCTTCTTCTTCTGGCGACAATCTTTGCTCAACCGATAGTTGATACTATTCTGGCCTTTCCTGAACCGGAGCGGCAGCTCCTGGCGGCCGATCTTTTCCGTTTCCTTATACACTACGTATTACTTGTTTCCATTGCGGCGGTGCTCATGGGAACGCTCAATTCCCATCAAAGCTTTCTCGTGCCTGCCCTGGCACCGTTGCTCTTTTCTTTCGCGGTCATTGGCGCGGTTCTTCTCTTCCATTCCCGTTGGGGAGTTTTTTCCATGGTCTTCGGAGTCCTCTTGGGAGGCTGTGGTCAGCTTCTGCTCCAGATCTATCCCGTGAAACGGCGGGGTTATTCCTTGAGGCCCCTTTTTTCCTTTGGAGACCCCCGATTCTCGCGGATCCTGCGGCACTGGATTCCCGTTGTTACCACAGCCAGCGTCTTTGCAGTGGATCAGCAGGTATCTCTCTTTTTTGCCAGTGGTCTGGCTGACGGTAGTGGCTCTGCCATGACAAATGCCCTGGTGTTTTGGCAACTTCCCTTTGGTATTTTCGGGGCTTCGATCACGACGGTTCTTTTTCCTCTCATGAGCCGCCAGGTTGCCCAAGGCGATATTTCCGCAGCGGGAAAAACTGTTTTCGGGGGCCTTCGGGCTCTGGCGTTGCTCCTTATTCCTGCCGGGGTGGGGCTGGCTCTTCTTGGTCGTCCTCTTATCGCGGTAGCCCTCCAGCGGGGAGCGTTTTCTGCTTCCGCTACCCATTTGGCCGCACGGGTTCTTGTGGGATACAGTCTGGGGCTCTTCAGTGTCGGGGCGTTCACCTTTCTGCAACGCTTTTTCTATGCCCTGGGTGAGTATCGGGTTCCCCTTTTCGTTGCGGGAGCTACCATGGCCGTTGATATTTTTCTCTGTCTCCTCTTGAAAGAGACCGTTCTGGCCGTAACGGGACTTGCTGTCGCAAATAGCATCGCCTTCACCTTCGGCCTGGTATTATTGGTGCTGGCCCTTCGGTCCCACATCGAGATATCTCCTTTGGTTGATCTCGGGATCGCAATCTTCAAAGCACTTCTGGCCTCCTCCGTAGCGGCAGGCACCGTCCTGACGGTGCGGTGGATACTTCATCTTCAGGGCCTGGGGGAGTGGTGGATCGAAGGAAGCAGCCTTTTTGCTCTTGCCTTGCTCTGTGCCGAAGCGCTTCCGGCACTGGCTGCTCTGGTGTTAACCTACCGGGTTCTTGGTATTTCTGTTCTCTCCCTTCTCCGGCGCAATTCTTCTGCGGTGATGGAAGCATGAAGAACAGCAACGGACTCGTTTAATCTCAAGGAGGTCTTGTGATTCCCTCAAAAAACAACACTCGCCCCGTTACATTTCCACTCACCATGACGGCCTGGATCGTCGTGGTTTTTATGTTTCTTCCCGTTATTCTTCTTGGTGAGGATTTCGACGAAGAACGACAACAGAAAGAGGAGGAGGCCGCGCCGCCCACAATCTCCCAAGCAGAAGAGTGGCGCGAAACCCTGCGCTTTGGTATTAACTCGGCTGTGGCAGAACTGATACCAACTCTTACCAGCAACAGAGAGGAGGAACTTGCTCCGGACGTGCTCGCCGTTTTTGAGACGAGCAATGATCCGGCCGTTCTTCGAAGTTCCGTCGATTATCTGCGACAACTGCAGATTGCGGGAGGCGAGGAGCGGGGATTTCAACTGATTCAGGAATACTACGACCGTTCTTCAGAGCTGATCACAATGGTCCTGGGATACCTTCGGGAAATCAAGGCGGAACCGGATCAAGCTGTTCGGGATATTCTGATCGAGATAAGCAGGATGATGCCTCCCTCACGGGCCGTTGCAGCGATCCGATACTATGCAACCGCCGAAGGAACAACAATCGAAGACTTGATCGATCTATACCAGGAACCGGGCCTTTCCGAGGACGCCCAGGGCCAGGTTCTGGTAGAGATAGGAACCCGTGGCGATGTCCGGGCCTTTGACTTTGTGGCCGATATCCTGGGGGATGACGAAGAAGCTACCACAGTCCTCCAGCGATTTGCCATCGACACCTTGGGAAAGCTGGGAGATGAACGGGCCATCCCAATCATCCTCCGGCAATTCTCCTCGCCTGATTCTCTTACCCGGGCCTACGCAGTGAACGCCCTGACAAATTTTGACACCCCTGAAACCGACCAGGCCCTTTTGGCTACCCTGCGGGATGAGTTCTGGAGGGTTAGGTTGGCTGCGCTGAAAACGGTGGCAGAGCGCTCCATGGCCGAGGCGCTTCCGGCGGTGCTCTTTATGGTCCGCCGGGACCCTGAACGACCTGTTCGTCTTGAGGCACTCCAGACAGCCGCTGCACTCAACGATCCCCAGGGGTGGGAACTGTTGTTAAACCGCCTGAAAGACCCTCGGGGAAACGAGGAAGAACGAGGTGTCATCGCCGACCTGGCGATCAGAAAAAACCTTCAAGACTCCATGGATGTTCTGAAAGAAGTCGTCCAGAAGGAGTGGGAACGGGAAAACAGCAGGATTCTCGATCGGATCGGGCGATCCGTCTCGGAGGGAGCAGACAGGGACCTGGCCCCTCTGGTGGAACTGCTTCTGAACCACCCCAATCCGATCATCCAGGTCTACGGGATGCGAGGCGTAGGCGAGAGCGGTCTTCGGCAGTTCGCCGAGGTGCTGACAGAGCGTAGAGGGGAAGGGAATCATCCCCTGGTTCGCCGCACCGCCGAAAATGCCCTGAACAAGCTCGGTCTGGACTAAAAAAAATCCCCGACAGCGATTCCTGGCTGGAATACGTTGCCGGGGACTTTCCAAGATTCCGGGGAGTTCTCTCCCCGGAGAAAAATCGCTCAATAATCTCAGAGCTGGTCCGATACCTCGATAGACTCGACCCGGAGGTGGTAGCGGCGCTCGTTGATCTCGAAGTCCAGCTCATCGCCGGCCTTGGACCGCAGAAGGCGATTCCCCAGAGGGGAGAGGTAGCTGATAACATTCCTGTTCGGATCTGATTCCCAAGGACCCAGGATGGTGTACTCCAGCTCTGTATCCTCCAGAAGATCCCGAAGCCGAACATGGGTTCCTACGGAAATCTCGTCGTTCTTGACCTCGGCAGGATCGATTTCCCGAGCCTGTTCCAGTTCACTCTTCAGCCGGGCCGCACGGTTGTTCAGGCTGTCCTGGCGCTCCATGGCTGCCTTGTATTCGGCATTTTCTTTAAGGTCTCCGTAGGAGCGGGCAACTTCGATCTCCTTCGAGTTCTGGGGAACTTCCACCTGCTGAAGATGGTTGTACTCGGCTTTCTTGGCCTCATGCATCGCCACCGTGCAGTAGAGAACCTTCCGTGTTGCTGCCTGATCGATTTCTCCCTCACCGTAAAAGTGGAAGTCGGGAAAGCGGTTCAGAACTCTCTGTTTCAGATCAATATTGATCTTGGGGTCCAGGTCCTTCACATCGGCGATCAAGGTGAAAATACGCGACACTGATTCTTCGTCAGACTCGTCTATGAAACGAGAGAGCCGCTTGTCCCGGAAGAGAAAGGAGTGGATCTGCTTGTTGATCTTCCGGTTCAGGCTGACTTCCTTGCGGTTGTCAATATCCCGAAAGGTCAGATCGTAGAGGTGAATCATGGAAAGGAGAATCTTCTCTTGTGTAACTCCCATTTCTTCAAACCAGGGGTCATCACCGCAGTGGCGGACCAGCCACACAAAAGTTTCTCGCATGCTTCGATAGTTTTCAAAAACCCGGGAGAAGAAATCCAGAACGATGGATCGTTTTCCGTGTCGCTCAAGTTCAAGCAGGACTTCGCGACTCAGGTAGTAGGGGAGCAGCTTTGCATAAACCTCAGCCCAGTTGTTGTCCACAGCCCGAAGATGCCCCAGGAAGCGCTTTTTCAGCCCCGTCGATTCAATTCGGGAGAACACCTCTTCGACGTTCTCTATTTGCTCGTAGGCCGAGAGAAAATCAAGCTCCAGATCCTGCTGAAGGAAGGGGTATTTTGTAACCAGATCCGTGAGAACGATCAGCGATGAGATGCTGTACTCGTTGGAACTGCCGCTGGACCGAATGGTGGCAGCGAAATAGTCAAACATTTCACGGAAAAACTCACTGTCGAGCCCTTCGGCCCCCTCTTCATCGACGTAGGCCAGAAACTCTTCCAGAGTCCGCACCCGGTCAAAGAAGGTCTTGTCGCCTTTAAACTTGTTGTAGGTCTTTTCCTCGAACGATACAGGTTGATCCCGGACGGTGAAATGATCGGCCTTATCCGGCAGCATTCCAAAGTCGGGGTTTGTTCGCAACTCCTCCCGTGCTTTGGTGCTCCAGGAGGTCCATTCCCCGGGGCTCAGGATGGAGGGAACCAGCTCTGCCTTTATTCGCTTGATATCGGCGGCGTTTCCCAGACTCCTGATGACTGTTTTAAGAGCCCATACGGGGTTCTTTTTCACCAGATTCTTTAGCTTGTCCCGCTTCCAGACCGCACGGAGAACCCAGATGTGCTCCTTGGGCAAGACATCCAGGGCATTCACCGCCATTTTCAGGGACATTCGGTGTCCCCGCTTCTTGGCAAAATCGATAGTGATATCGTCACCCTTGATCTCGCGAATGCGTCCTATCCCCCAGCTGCGGTGGAAGACAAAGTTCCCTGTGTCAAAAGCAATATGCTTCTCGAAATCCGCAATGGCCTCGTGAACAGGTCTCCAGCTTTGGTGGAGGTTGCTGATTCTGATGTATTCGGTCAGATTGCTGTGATCGCTATAGTGTTCTTCAAAGCAATGGATGATCTCCTTGCGAGCCCAGTGGTTTTTGGGGTCATAGCCCAGAACGCGCTTGAGGAGTTCAATGGCACGGGGCCAGTCCCCGCTTTCTTTCATGGGGGGGTAGAGGTCTTCCAGAAGCTGTATCGCCCGGTCGGTACTGATCTGCCGCGCAATTTTGGTTTCGGCGTGGTAGAAAAACTCCGTTTCATTGGGAGAGAGCACAACAAGCCGGTGCCATATGTCTTTTACGTTGGAGAAGTTTTTTTTCGTTATATACCGATGAAGAGCTTTCTTGTAGTAGCTTGTTGCCTGTTCAAGATCGCCGGCTTCTTCCTTCAGTTCGGCCAGACGCCGCACAATGTCAGCTTCTTCGTAATCAATCAGGATCAACCGTTCCCAGGTCTGGTGAAGCTTCTCGGTCTGGTTTTCATCGTGGTAGACCTCGGCCAAAATTCGAAGAGCCGTGCGGTTTTCTCCGAACTCCAGAATGCGGTTGCAGAGAAACTCTACGATGGTCCACTTGTGGTTATCCAGAAATATCTGGGTCAGCATAACCAGATTGGTATCGTTTACCGACTGACGCGAGGTATCAAGGACACCTGCGATATACAAGGCGATGATGCTATTTTTGGTGTGCTGCAAATGTTCCTCGCAGAGGGCACGAGCCTCCTCCTCAAGGTCGTTTTGCTGCATTTGCTCAATGATATCGTCCAGCTCGGTGAAGTTGCCGACGGTATAATTGTTGAGCGTCGCCCGGGTCCACTTCTCCTGATTGAGAAGTTCGTTTAGTTGCTGAATAAGATCAGGCATTGTACTGGTGGTAGACATTGGCATCGACACTCCGTATTTTCAGTAATACTTCTTCTACTTTCCCCTGCGATTCTTTTACCGCCACATAGTGATCGATTAACCAGAAGTAACGGTTGATCAATCGAGGTCGGATCAGATCCGCCTCACCGGTATTTTCTCGCAGCTCCCTTTCCAGCTCGTAGATCGACTGCTTCAGGCGGCCGAACTCGATAGACCGAAGCTCCCGTTTGACGGTGAGAACGCCGAATAAAAACCCGTAGACGGGAATCCACTCGAGAAGGGCTGGCCCTTCAATTCCGCGTTTCTCCACCGCGCGAACCAACCGCCGTATGAGTTCTGACTCAAGTCGTGCGATCTCGATCTTCTGCGCATTAACAAAAAAAGCCTCCCGAAAAAAAGCCTTCGCCGGCGCCGTCTCGTTGACGAGGGCCAGGACGTCAGCCAGTTCCGCAAGGATTTCCGCATCTTCCGGCCGTTCCGCTGTAGCAGCCTGCAGGAACCTCCGGGCCCGGTCGTAATCCCCGGCTCCCTTGTAGCACCGCGCGATGCGCACCAGCAGGTCCGCATCACGATTTGCAGCATCACGGTAGACCTCCCGGTAGAACTCCAGGGCTTGTCCGAAAACGTGTTGCCGGAAAGCGTTAATCACGAACTCCACAGGCCGGCCAATTCGTTGAACAAATCCAAGAAAAACAGCCCACTGAGCAAGCAGGTACTCTCCCCGCTCAAAAGGATCCGTCAAGGCAAGGACCCGCTCGTGGCGATCGTTCCAGAAATTCGTGTATTTCAACGATGCAACCACCTCGGTGTTCTCAAAGTCGATCGAGAGGGCCTGGTCAAGCCGCTCAAGCGCCTCCGTCAGTCGGTGTGTTGCAATGCAGGCCGCAGCGCTCTGCAAACATTCTGTTACCTCTTCGGTATGACTCTCCAAACTGCTTGCGTCCTTACTACACTGCGTTTGCCCCATTATATCACTATTCCGGGAAAGGTCAACGAACCCCCCTCCAGGGCTTCTTTTTGCCCCGCTTGTATTTGCGAAGAACCGCAATATAAGATAGTATAACGGGAATGAATAATTCTGTCATTACAGCACCGTCTATACTCGCTGCGGATTTCGCGGACGTGGCAGGCGGGCTTCGTCGTATCGAAGATGCTTGCGCTCAGTGGATTCACATGGATGTAATGGATGGGGATTTTGTTCCAAATATCAGCTTTGGCCCCAAGATGGTTCAGGATACCCGAGCCCGCACCTCCCTGCCTCTGGATGTTCATCTCATGGTGAACCAGCCTGAACGGTATATTGCCGAGTTCATAGCTGCCGGAGCCGATTATCTCACGGTACATCTGGAGTCAACCGTCCATGTCCATCGGGTTATCCAGTCAATCCGTCAGGATGGGGCTCGGCCTGGCCTGGCCATTGTGCCGTCGACTCCTGTCCGGGCTACGGAGGAACTCCTGGATGATATCGATCTGCTCCTGATCATGACTGTCAATCCCGGTTTCGGAGGACAGGCCCTCATCCCCCGGGGAATCGAAAAAGTAGCTCAGGCAGCACAGATCCGGAGTGACCGGGGCCTGTCGTTCAAAATCTCTGTCGATGGCGGGGTAAACCGTGAAACCGCGCGAGCCCTGAGAGAGGCCGGGGCAGACGTCCTGGTGTCGGGGTCTGCTTTTTTCAATTCCCCTGATCCTGCCCAGTATCTCAGGGATCTTTCCGGAAGGTAGGAGGGCGAGAGGGCCGGTCAACTTCTTCGGCCCTGCTAAACCTGTGCAAAGAAGGAGCCGAAGATAAAGACGGGAGAACGATCACGATGAAACAGTCAGTACGCCCCCTCTTTTCCGCTGCTCTCCTGTTTTTTATGATAGCGGCACCCCTCTTTTCTCTTTCTCCGGCGGAGGAAGCTTTCCAGGATGGCCTGGAGGCCTTTCGGAACAGTCGTTTCTCTCTGGCAGAGCGTCATTTTCAGGAGATCCTGAAGGCAACTGATGATGAGGACCTGGAAGCGAGTGCTCATTTCTGGATCGCCAAAACAACCATGGCCAAGCACCAGCTGGAGGAGGCTGAACGACATCTGGAGCATTTTCTGCAACATTATCCCCGTCATGCCATGGCAGCGGAAGCACGGTACCAGCAGGGAAGGCTTCTTTTTTTGCAAGACCACTTCGATGAGGCTATTCAGGCTCTGGGGCGCTTCATGGACCGCCACCCTGATTCTCCCTTTGTCGCAAATGCGGTATATTGGACGGGAGAAGCGTTATTTAATCTGGGGCGCCTTGACGAAGCTCGCCGCATCTTTCAGACCGTGCTTCGGGATCACCCCAGAAGCTTCCGTGTGGAGGCAGCCCGCTACCGGATCGCCGTGATCGAACTGACCTTCCGGGAGCACGAATTGCTGGAGCTGCTTCGGTGGAGTCATGAGGAGTATCTGCGTGCAGTGGATGAGTTTCAACGACAGGAGTCTGCGTACCGTGACGCCCTGGCATCGTACCGACGGCGCCTGCAAAACGCAGCGGATGCCGATCTTCAGGAGGAGTTGCTTCGCCTTAACACCGATATCCAGGTGCTCCAGGAGACCCTTCGCAGTCGTGATGCCCGAATTCGTCGCTTGGAAGAGCAGCTTACTACGTTGCGCTCCGAGACTGCCCGGCCCCGCTAAAGGAGTGGTAGCGGCGTTTCCCGGGAGGGCTTCGTGAAGCGCTCTACCAAAAATCTCGATGTTGCACAACGTCTGTATCGCCGGCGTCGCTATGCCCAGGTGATTACGTTGCTGGAGTCGCAGGTCTTTCTGTACCGGAATAACTACCGCTACTACTATCTCCTGGGCATGAGCTGTCTGTATACCGGTGATTACGCAGGAGCCTTCTCGTACGTGCAGCGGGCACTCGATATAGAGGAAGATCCCGAAGGCCTCCTTGGACTTGGAGCGATCCTTCTTCGCCGGCGACAAACGGACCAGGCCTTGCGGACCTATCTGGACTTGATCGACCTCGACCCCCATAACCGCCGGGGGCAACGGGCCCTCCAGTGGCTGCGAACCATGGAAGACCCCGATGATGTCCTTCAATGGTTTGAAGATCGCCGGATACAGAAGATTCTGCCCCGTCGGCCCATAGCGCTGCCAGCAGCTTTTTTCCCGGTTCTGCTTGCAACTGCCCTGGCTGTTCTGGTAGCAGCAGCCTTTTCTCAGGGAATACCCCAGCAGTTTTTTGCTGCTCCCGAGCCTCGAGCCGGATCTGAGCTGGTGCGTATTTCGGGACACGCCCCGGATCAACTCATTGATATCTCGGCCAGCGAGGCCCGATTTGATCTTACGCCACAGGAAGTGGAGGCGCTTTTTCGGCGGGTAGGGGATCTCTTCCAAAAAGGGCGCGATAACCTGGTGAGAAAAGAATTGAACCGCATTGCAGCGTCCAACGCAGCTCCCGGAATAAAAGCCCGGGCAGCAACGATTCGGGACTATCTGCAAAGACCGGATTTTTCTACCTTTCAGGACGGCTTCTCGTATACCGAGGCAGCCCGGGATCCTCGATTGCACGACCAGGTCTACGTTCGCTGGCAGGGCCGGGTTGCAAACCTTCATATTGGGGAGTCTCTCATCACCTTCGACCTCCTGGTGGGATACCACACGGGCCAGGTCCTGGAGGGAATAGTTCCGGTCTCTCTGGATTTTGCAGTGCTCCTGGAAAACAACGCCGCCGTGGAAATGATCGCGCTTCTCTCGGTCAAGCCTGATGGATCCTTTCACGCCCAGGCCTCATCAATCAGGATCCTCTCTCCCCGGGAGACCGCGTCCTGATGCGGGCCTTGCTTCAACGGGTCTCTCGGGCCTCGGTATCTTCCGGCGGGATCGTCACAGGAGAAATAAACCAGGGTTTGCTGGTTCTGTTGGGTGTCGCCTCGTCCGATACGGATCAAGAACTTCGCTACACGGCAGAAAAAATTCTGCACCTTCGAATCTTCGATGATGACCAGGGAAAGATGAACCGCTCTGTTCTTGACGTGGGAGGATCTATTCTGCTGGTTTCCCAATTTACGCTGTACGGATCAATCAAGAAAGGGCGGCGGCCAGGATTTCACGAGGCAGCTGAGCCGATCCGGGCAGAAACTCTCTATCAGGAGATTAGAAGCCAGCTTTCCCGGTTCGTTCCCGTTGAAACAGGGGCCTTTGGTCAAGTCATGGAGGTGGAGCTTGTCAACGATGGCCCCGTGACGATCATGATCGACAGCGCCGAGAAGTTCTCTGCCTGATCACGCCGTCTTCCACGAAGGGTAATCGCACACCGCCGGGTATCTCGACGCCCCGTTACTTCAAGACAGGAACAATCTCCGGGAGGACCTAGAGAAAAAGCTTCAGGTTCGAGAGGTAGTGTCTGGGATCAAAGGTATCGAAAAAGGGAGAAAGTGATTGCTCTTCGTGAAGATGCATGATGATTTCTGCACTCAAACGCGCCGATGAAACCACTTCAAGAAAGGGCATCGCTCCCTGCATCTCGACAGGCACATCAACAGAATCGGTGACAACCACTCGATCCAGCATGCCTCGATCATGCAAATCCTGGAGCCGCTCTGTGGCGGGATCCGAAAATACCGGGTGGACCACGGCAATATTGACAGTTTGTACGCCCCGGTGCTTCAGTTCCTGCACCAGGTTGAAAATACTTCCGCCGGTATCGATCATATCATCCACAATCCAGACCTCTTTCCCCTCAATGGGGGTATCGGTGAGGATGTTGATCGATTCAACGCTGTTGGTCTTGTCGTAGTTCCTCTGCTTGTGGGCTATCATCAGACGCGTTCCAAAGGCCCGGGCAAACTTGCGCGCCACGCTCTCGCCACCCGCATCGACAGAGCAAAAAAGCCAGTCATCCTTGACCGTTCCGTTAAGGACATCCATCTTCCGAATATAGTTATCGGTGATATACTCTTTCAGGAGAGGGCTGCCGGGAACGTCGTCAATCGCGCAGATGCAGGGATCCACCACGGTTTTTGATTTATCCGAGTGGAGCTGGTAGGTGATGATATGATCCACCCCAAGGCTGGCCAGCGTCTTGTAGTGTATCCAGAAGCCAACACTGTTCCTCCGGGTAGTCCGGTCGGAGCGGGAGCTGGTGCAGAAGGGTTCAAAGAGGGTGATTCTGCTGGGCTGAGCCCGGCGAATCGCGTCGATGGCGTGGTACATCTCCATCTTGTTCTGTTCAACTGAATAGCCACCGGAATTTCGCCCTGCCGAGGCAAAGAGCACCACATCCTTTCCGCGAATAGAGGTATGTACCTCTACCTCCATCTCTCCGTCAGCAAACGTGATCGTCCGAAGCTCACCTCGGACTCTCTTACTGTATCCTTTTCCGTAGAAGTCCGGAAACGTTTGCATCTCGTAAGCAACCCGGTCAGCGTAATCTTCCATACTACGCGTCGCGAAAATGACAAGTTCTCCCCGCATTGCTTAGGTATACTACGTTTCATCGGGGAAGGTCAAAACGTTCTTGCTTTCATCGCTGCGAAAAAAGCGATATACTCCTCGGGACGGTACTCATATATAGATAATCAGCTCTCAGGAGCACGCGAAACGAGGAAGATATGGCTGCACAGAAACCAACCGATTCGGAAAAAACCACTGCAATTGAGGCGGCCCGGCTACAGATCGAGAAACAATTCGGAAAAGGATCGATCATGAAGCTGGGAGAGAACAGGACACCCGCAGGAATAGCAACAATTCCCAGTGGATCCATCATTCTTGACGAGGCCCTTGGTCTGGGCGGGTATCCCCGCGGAAGAATTCTTGAGATCTATGGTCCGGAGTCATCGGGCAAGACCACCCTGGCCTTGCACGCAATCGCCGAAGCCCAGAAAAAGGGTGGGGTTGCCGCCTTCATTGACGCAGAACACGCCCTGGACCCAATCTATGCAAAGAACCTGGGCGTCGACACAGAGTCACTGTGGGTTTCCCAGCCCGATAACGGCGAACAGGCTCTGGAAATAGCCGAGGCTCTGGTCCGTAGCAAGGCTGTTGATATCATTGTGGTCGATTCGGTGGCAGCTCTCACGCCCAAAGCCGAGATCGAAGGAGACATGGGGGACAGCCATGTGGGACTTCAGGCGCGCCTCATGAGTCAGGCCTTGCGCAAGCTCACAGGGATCATCTCCAAATCCTCAACGGTGCTTATCTTTATCAACCAGATACGGATGAAGATCGGCGTTATGTTCGGAAACCCAGAAACCACTACCGGTGGCAACGCCCTGAAGTTTTACAGCTCCCTTCGCCTGGAGGTCCGCAGAATCGAGACAATCAGCAAGGGATCCGATGATGCCATTGGAAACCGGGTTCGCGTAAAGGTGGTAAAGAATAAAGTGGCGCCGCCTTTCCGGAAGGTGGAAATGGAGATAATCTTCGGGAAAGGCATCTCTGCAACGGCGAGCCTTCTCGACGCGGCCCTGAAATATGATCTGGTCCAGAAGAGTGGATCCTGGTATTCCTATGGAGACGACCGGATCGGCCAGGGTCGGGAGAATGCAAAACAGTTTCTCGATGACAACCCCGATATTGCTGAAGGGCTCGAGAAACAACTGCGGTCCATCATGTTTCCAGATACCTCGGCCTCGACCGAGACCGATTCAGCCCTTTCCTCGCAGGAGGATGGCTCTGTAGTTGCCGAAGCCCCGCCACAGGAAAAACCTGCGACCAAAAGCAGGAAAAGCGCAGCAAAAACGGACGATTCTTCGGATGAACTGTTCTGATTCCAGAGATGATTCCAGGGTAACGGGGTGGCTTGTCCTTTTGGGATTGGGAGCAAACACGCCGGGTCCGTGGGGAGGGCCCGAAGAAACGCTGGCTTGGGCCGTGTCCAAGCTGACCGGTCTCCTCAGGGAGGTCTCCTGCTCATCGGTCCATTATACCGCTCCGCTCCATTACAGCGACCAGCCTCATTATTTCAATCAGGTTCTTCGGGGGGTCAGCAGAATTGGTCCCCACGGGTTGCTTTACACCCTCCGCGACCTGGAAAAACAGGCGGGCCGGTGTCGGATCGGGGTGCAGCGTTTCGGGCCGCGCTCTCTCGATCTGGACATTCTTACCTTTGGCGACTACACCATTTCATCCGCCGATCTCCAGGTGCCACACCCGCGTATGCATGAGCGACGCTTTGTCCTTGAACCGCTTCGGGAAGTGGCTCCTCGCGCCCGAGATCCTCGGAACGGCGCCCCCTGGGCTTCCTATCTTCCCAAGGCAAGCTGAACAGCTGAACAAAGAGGCCTCGCCATATTGCATGGCGAGGGGGTGATTCGCGGCAGATTTCAGGAAAATTCTTTCTCTCGCATGAATAACCTCAACAAAGGTCTGGACCCTCTCGAGAGAGGGCCGTATACTGGGTCATCCATGGATCAAGACGAGTCGCAAACCACGGCCCACACTGTTCAGCTGGATCAGTTCGAGGGCCCGTTGGACCTCCTCATATTTCTGATACGAAAAAACGAGGTAAACATTTACGATATCCCGATTTCGCGGATCACCGAGCAGTATCTGGAGTACCTGAAGTATGCAACTCGGGTTGATCTGGAGAATGCGACAGATTTTTATGTGATGGCAGCAACCTTGTTGTACATAAAATCGCGCATGCTTCTACCGGTCTCGGAGACATCGGATGACGAAGAGATGGAGGATCCCCGCCAGGAACTGGTGGCCAAACTGATCGAGTACCAGCGCTTCCGGAAGCTGAGCGATCTCATGGGAGATCGGGAAGAAGAACTGGAATACACTCTGGAGAGGAAAAGCTCCCAAAACACTCTTCCCTTTGGAGAAGATGAGCCCCTCTGGGAGCAGCTTGACGTATGGGATCTGCTTAAAACCTTTTCCAAACTTATGAACAACCTGAGCGCCGATCACCTTGTGAGCCTTCACGAGGAAGTAACGGTGAACGAAAAGCTGACCTTGATCGACGAGCTCCTCGAGAGGCGGGGCGAGTTTTCCTTTACCGATCTGATCGGAACGACGAACTCCGTAATGGATATGGTTTGTGCTTTTATTGCGATCCTGGAATCAGCCCGACAACGAACGATCAGGATCTTGCAAAATAAAATGTTCGGCGACATTAAAATAGTCGCGGGGGTGCCACTCCAGGATTCTTCCCTCGAAGCGGAAAGCGATTGGGAAGATGAACATCCTGATGGTTAGGTCCGAGATCTGGTTCTGAGGTGTAGTGTGGATATGGAATCTGAAAAAGCCCTTATCGAAGCAATATTATTCCTTGAGGGAGATCCGATCGATGTGAAAACGATCGTGAAAATTTCAGGGCTTTCCCGTGAACAGGTGGAGCAGGTGGTGGAAATGATTCGCGAGGATTACACCGCCGATGATCGAGGCATGGAGTTGATTTCCATTGATGGAGCGCTCCAATTGGTGCCAAAGCGGGAATTATGGCCCCGATTGCGTGAACGCTTCGGGAAAAAGCGGGAAAATCGGCTCTCCCGGGCAGCCATGGAAACGCTTTCGATAATTGCTTATTCCCAGCCGATTACCCGGGGAGAAATAGAAACGCTGCGAGGAGTGGCTGCCGACACAATGATCCGGCAGCTTCTCGATCGCGGCCTTATCAAGGAAACGGGGCGAAAGGATGCTCCGGGACGTCCTGCCCAGTACGGCACGACACGACATTTTTTACAGCATTTTAATTTAGAGAGTATCGCGGATCTCCCGCGGCTCGATGAGATCGAACAGGAGCGATTTAGTCTCAATGGATAAGGCAGGACACAACACACGGCGTCTCACAATAGAGGCGATGCGGATCAATAGATATCTCGCTCTGGCAAACCAGGGTTCAAGGCGTTCCTGCGAAGACCTGATTCGCGCAGGCAGGGTTCAGGTGGATGGCGAAACGACAACAGATCTCTCCTGTCGGGTGGGGTCTGATTCAGTGGTGCGCGTGGACGGAAAGATCGTCTATCCCGATAAACAGACCATTGTCTACGCCTTGAACAAACCCGTGAGGGTTCTTTCAAGCGAAGCCGATCCACAAGGCCGGCCTCTGGCGATTGATTATGTACGCCCTCTCTATTCAGGGCATCTCTTCTCGATCGGCAGGCTGGATTTTCTCTCAAGTGGTCTACTTTTGTTTACAAACGACGGAGATCTGGCCCAGCGCCTCATGCGCCCCGAGGCAGGGATCGACCGGGTCTACACCGTCGAGACTGCTGCTCCCGTGCCCGACGAGATGCTGGAACAGTTCACCCGGGGAGTGGTGGTCGAGGGGATCCGGTACCGGTGCCGGGAATATCGCCGCCATGCCGCGCGTCGGGTCTCGGTCATTCTCCAGGAAGGAAAAAACCGGGAAATTCGCCGGGTTTTTGCGCATTTTCGTATAAAAGTCCACCGGATTTACCGGGTTCGCTACTGCTCGGTATCCCTGGGCTCGCTTCCTGAGGGAGAAGCTCGTCCCCTGACCGACGAGGAAGTCCGGCGTCTTCAGGTTCTTGCGAACAGGAAGGCCCAGCGGCAGAAACCGAAGCCTCAGGAGAAGCATCTCTCTCCAGAGAAACCATCACGAATGAAAACCGCCCGACAAGTAATTGTGCGGAGAAAAAAGATCGTTCACAAATCCTCATCGCCCGGGTCTGCACCCCGTTCGTCCGGCAGAAAGTCGTCCCGTACGGGCACTCCTTCCCAAGGCGGAAAAACCAGATACCGCAGAAAGGATGCTTCCCATGGTAGTCGCGATTGATGGCCCCGCCGGGACGGGTAAAAGCAGCGTCAGCCAAATGGTCGCCCGGTCGGCGGGATTTTTTCACCTTAACTCGGGGAAGTTCTACCGTGCGATCACCTGGAAAGCCCAGGAGCTCCAGTGCGAACTGTCCGACGAGGAGAGTGTCCTTGCCGTAGCCAGAAATATTTCCATTGTTCTGGAAGGCGATGCCTTTCTCCTCGACGGACACCTTCGGGATGAGGAGCTCCATACTCCCCGGGTCGATCAGGCTGTTGCGCCCGTCTCGGCCTTTCCCTCGGTTCGCCAGGAGGTAAACCTGCGCCTTAAGGAGATCGCCGGTACGCGGGATCTGGTCGTGGAGGGCCGTGACATGAGCACCGTGGTGTTCCCCGATGCCGAGGTGAAGGTTTTTCTCGACGCCGATCCGGCAGAGCGCGCCCGGCGGCGCTACGAACAGAACGGTCGACAGGGCGACCTGGAAGAACTTGAAAAGGCAATACGGGAACGAGATGCGATTGATCGGGCGAAAGAGACCGGCCGGCTTGCGCAGGCGCCCGATGCGGTTTACCTCGATACCACGCACTTGACCCTACGTCAAGTTTGTGACAGAGTTGTTGCCATTATTTACGACAAAACTAATCACGGCAGGAGTAACTAGGCAATCATGGCAGATAAGGAAGCACAATTCGCTGACTCCTCTTCGGCGGAGGCCCAGTCCCAAGAGATGCAAATGCAGTTCCTGGATGCACTGGACGCGCTGGAAGAGGGGCAACTCGTCGAAGGCACGGTCATTCAGATCAGTGGCGACGAGGTGTTCGTTGACATCGGGTACAAGGCCGAAGGCCGCATCCCCATGGAGGAATTCGAGACCGTACCCGACGTTGGCGGCACGGTGGAAGTTGTGCTTCTGCGGAAGGACATCCGGAACGGTGGCGTTGCGGTTTCGAAGAGAAAAGCCGATGAAAAACGGTTCTGGAAAGATCTGAAACAGGCCTTCGAGGAACGAATTCCTGTTTCAGGGAAAGTTGTTCGGTCGATCAAGGGGGGCTTCGAGGTTCGCCTTCAAGGGAACGTTCGAGGGTTCAACCCGATTTCCAAGATCGATATCCGGCGCGTCGACGATCCGGAAGAATACGTCGGCGTTGAAGACAATTTCTTCGTAGAGCGGATCTACAGCGACAACCGCGTCAACATCGTCCTCTCCCGCAGAGCATGGCTTGAACAGGAGACAGAGAAGAATCGAAACCACTTCTTCGAAACCGTAACAATCGGCGACGAAGTGGAGGGTGTCGTCAAGAGCTTTACCTCTTTCGGTGCCTTTATCGATCTGGGCGGGTTTGACGGCTTGTTGCACATCAACGACATGAGCTGGGGTCACGTGACGCGGCCCAAGGATTATGTCAAGAAGGGCGACTCGATCCGGCTCAAAGTCATCAAGATGGATCCCGACGAGCGGAAGATCAACCTGAGTTTGCGGCATATGACGCCCGATCCTTGGGAAACCTTCGAGGACCGTTATTGGGTCGATCAGGTGGTAAGTGGTAACGTCACCAAACTCACGGACTTCGGGGCCTTCATCGAGTTGGAAGAGGGCATCGAAGGCCTCGTCCACATCTCCGAAATGTCCTGGGTTCAGCGAATCAACCACCCCAAGGAAATCCTCCAGCCCGGCCAGGAAGTAGAGACCAAGATTCTCGATTACGACATTCAGTCGGGACGGGTATCGCTGGGACTCAAACAGGTTCTGGCAAATCCCTGGGACGATATCGATGCCCGGTATCCCGAGGGAATGCGCATCACCTCGGTGGTGAAAAAGATCACGGCCACCGGAGCGTTCCTTGAACTGGAGCCCGGTATCGATGCGTTTCTTCATGTCGATGACTTGAGCTGGACAAAGCGCTACAAAAATCCTGGTGCAGCAATTCAGGAAGGCCAGGAGCTTGAAGTGGTGGTGATCCTCTCGGATCCTGAAAACCAGAACATCCGGGTTGGTCTCAAACAGCTTGAGGATGATCCCTGGAATCAGCTTCGTGAGGCCTTTCCGCCACGCAGCATCATCGATGGAGAGATCACAAACATCACCGAGTTCGGAATTTTCGTCCGTGTCCAGGGTGGTGTCGAGGGTCTGATCAACAAGATGAACGTGGCCGATCCCCGACAGTTGAGCTACGAGGAAGCCGCCGAAAACTACAAAGTGGGCGATAGCGTCCGTTGTGTGGTCACAGAGGTTAATCCCTCCCGGCAGCGTCTCTCCCTCTCAATCCGGGAACTGCACCGTCAGGAACAGCGTCAGGAGCTGGAGAAATACATCCACGACGATGACGAAAACGCAACGGTGACACTTGGCGACATGCTGAAAGAGAAAAAGGACAACTGACCAGACGCAGCCTGGTCGACGAAGTGACATGAAACTGGCGCAGGTCGATCTCGAACGGTTTCAAACGCTCATAGAGATCAACGCCCTGATCAATTCGGATTTTTCCGATCTCAGGGCGGTGCTCAAGAGGATTGTCGAGTCTGCAACCAGGCTGACTGAAGGGGAGGCGTCGTCGCTTCTCCTGGTCAACTCCCAAAACAACCGACTCTATTTTGAAGTTGCCCTGGGTTCCAAAGGAGCCCAGGTGCAAAAATTTTCCCTGGAGATCGGCGAGGGCATTGCCGGATGGGTTGCCCAGCACAACAGGTCGCTCATTGTGAACGATACCGGCGACGATCCGCGTCATCGCCGGGATATCGCCCAGCAAATCGGCTACACCACCAACAGCATTCTGGCTGTTCCCATGCGCATTAAAGATCAGTGCGTCGGGGTGATCGAGATCCTCAATAAAAAAGGAAACAAACTCTTTGATCAGGACGACCTGGAGTGGCTGGAAATTTTTGCAAACCAGGCAGCCATGGCTGTTCAGAACGCCCGAACGTTCCAGAAAGTCCGGGATCAGGTTGACGTCCTGCGGGATCAGGTGAATACCGATCAGGGATACCACACGCTGGTCTGGAAAAGCCCGGAGATGGACGAACAACTAAGCCTGGTCGATCGAATCGCGCCTACTGACAGCACCGTTCTTATCCTGGGCGAAAGTGGCGTGGGGAAAGAGCTTATCGCCGAGCAGATTCATCTGCGATCGCAGCGGGCACAGCAACCGTTTATCCGGGTAAACTGCGCAGCCTTGCCGCCCACACTCCTGGAAAGCGAACTCTTTGGTCACGTCAAAGGAGCTTTCACCGACGCCGTATCGGACCGGCGGGGGCGCTTCGAAGTAGCTGACAAGGGAACGATCTTTCTCGATGAGATAGGCGACCTGCCATTGCTGCTTCAGGCAAAGATGCTTCGGGTTATCCAGGAAAAGACCTTTGAGCCTCTGGGCTCCAGCGAATCGATAACGGTTAATGTCCGAATCATTACCGCCACAAACAAGAAGATAGAGCAACTCGTCGAGTCAGGAGAGTTCCGCAGCGACCTCTACTACCGGCTGAACGTGCTGCCCCTCACCATTCCCCCCTTGCGGCAGCGTCGGGAAGATATTATCGAACTGGCCTATTTTTTTCTCCGTCGTTTTGTTCTGGAGACCAACAAAAGGATCAGTGGCTTTACCGATGAAGCCCTGGAGGCGTTGATCTCCTACGACTGGCCGGGAAACGTTCGCGAGTTGGAGAATGCGGTGGAGCGAGCCGTGGTGATCTGTCAGCAGGAAACAATTTATCCCGATGACCTTCTGCTGCGGGGCCACGACACCGCCGAACCCTCAAGATACCAGGGAAAGGGCCTCAAAACGGGGCTTACTCTTTTCAAGAAGCAGTTCATCCGGGCAGCACTGGAGCGAAACAGCTGGAACCATACCGCTACTGCCCAGGAACTGGGCATTCAGCGCTCCTATCTTTCGAAGCTCGTAAAAGATCTCGATCTGAAACGAAAAAACTGAATCAACTCATGAGGAGATACCCCGCCTATGGCAGATGACAAAAAAACGAATCGTGAAAAAGCTTCACTGTCCGAGACATTGAAGGTCTATCTTGGCTCTCACCGGAAACTGATCTTTGGTATTACCCTTGGCCTGATAGTTCTGGTTTTCGGTTCTGTGGTGGCCTACCAGATCCATCACAACCGGCAGGAGCAAGCCACACGCCAGGCAGAGGAGATCACCGAAGCGTGGATTTCCTGGCAGCAAGAGCGTGACGATCAGGCAGAAAGGGAAATCCGCGAAGCTATCGAAGCTGTTCGCTCGAGCTATCCCCGGAGCTACGGGGCGCTACGGGCCCTGCACGTATTGATGCTCATGGAGTGGGAGTTGGAACAGTTCTCGGAAGCGCGAAAAACGGGGCTCATGCTGGCTGATGGATTCCCCCGGAGTCATTTGGCAGGAGCTGCCCTGGCTTCGGCTGCCGCCGCCGCCGAGGAAGAGGGGGATCTCGAAGAGGCAAAAGCAATACTTCTTCGAATCGCCCGGGGAGAAGGAGCTCCCTCGGCAGAAACGGCCAGGGCGCTCTTCAATCTGGGACGCCTCTCGGAGGAGCTCAAAACCTACGATGATGCGCTGGATTTTTATAACCAGCTTGCCGGAGAACACCCCGAAAGCAATTGGACAAAACTTGCCAAGAACCGTATAATCTGGCTCACGAGTCAGGGAGGCTCTTCGAATACCTGACGGGTAGGTGGAGCGGCCCGAGAGGAGTTTTTATGGCGACAAAACGGGCCGCTTCAACACGTTTCCCCTTTTTTTGGGTTCCTATCGCCGCAGGTGTGATAGGACTCATCCTTCTTCTTCAGGCCACCACCACTGTTCTTGACCGTCTTGAACTGCGAGTCCAGGATGGCCATTTCGCCTTGAGGCAGGTCTTCCGGAGCGAGCGTGTTCAGGAAGGGGTGAGTCTGGTCGAACATAACCCCCATATTTCACCGGATATTCTTCTGGTGGGTATTGATCCCTCCACATTGGCCCGTTTTGGGAGATGGCCTTTCCCGCGGGGCCGTCATGCCGATCTGATTGACTCCTTCACCCGTGTTTCCAATCCTGATAATCGTGAGCGAGCCCTCTTTCTGGACTTGTTTTTTATTGAACCCAGCGAGAGTGCAGTGGACGATGCGTTGCTGCTTCGCTCGATCCAGAATAATGACCGGGTCTTTCTCGAAACGATCGTTGAGCGATCAGCTCCGCTTCAGGAGCATTATCAGGAGTATTTTGCCCGTCACGAGGCGCTCTTCCAGGCAGCGGGAAGGATCAAGAATGTCCAGGGAGACTGGAGCAGGATGCCATCCTTTTTTGGTATCCAGGCGCCGCTTCAACCCTACGCCCGGGCGGTGCGGGGCTACGGCCACGCGAATATCTGGGATGATCACGATGGAATCCTCCGTCGGCAACCAATGATTGCCCGCGTATCGGAACGGCTTGAGAGCTACCGATTTGATACGCTTCTGGAAGATTATGGCAGTCTCTCCCTTAACCCGGATGCCTTTGAACGCCTCATCTGGTTCGATCGTTCAGGGAACGATCACGATGTGGCCTTGCCCCTCTCGGAAGAGCGCCTGCGAGCGCTCCTGCACCGTCTGGACGCCGAAGCACCCCGGCTGCCGATTGACACAACCGGTGACGGCGATCTTGACGGTTACACCTTTCTGCTTCACCACCATCAGGAGCAGTTTATCCCTGCCATTACGCTGTCCCTGGCGCTGGAATATTTCAACAAATCTCTGGATGATATCCAGGTCCGCCTGGGAGAATCTATCGTTATCCCTGCGCCCCAGTCGTTCAACTCCCGGGAGGGAGTCTGGGAGCCCTACCGTATACAAACCCGGCCTCCCGTGATCGATGAAAACGGCCAGGAAATACAGGAGGCGCGGTACCGTCCTGTTGAAGAGATCGCCATCCCCATCGACGAAGATGGTGCCATGCGAATCAACTACATGGGACGTCGTTCCAGCCCCGCCCGGGACGGCTATCAGACCTTTCCCGTGCGGCCCTATCACGGATACGCCGGGCGCATCCCCGATCCTGATCCCCAGAGCTGGCCTGCAACACGGGCTGTGGAAAACAAGATTGTCATGGTGGGAGCTTTTGCCCAGGGCATGGCCGATGACGAAAAGATGACTCCCTACGGACTTATGTATGGTGTCGAAGTCCACGCAAACGCTCTGAATACCATTCTGATGGATCGTTTCATCTATCATCTCCCGGGGTGGGGGAATACTCTGATTCTGGCAGGAGGGGGCCTTCTTGTGGCGCTTCTGGCGGCATGGTTCTCCACTATCTGGGCCATGGCAGGGACCCTGGTGCTTCTCGTGGTTTTCTTCTTTTCCACAACGATCGCCTTTGATCTCAACTCGGTGGTGATTGCCTTTGCTGCGCCGGCCCTGACCATGGCGCTGTGCTTCGTATCAGTGGTGGTCTATCGCGTAACCCGGGAAGAACGGGACAAACGGCGCATTCGCGATGTCTTTGGCAAGTATGTCAGTCCGGCCGTGGTCTCCGAAATTCTCCAAAGCCCTCCCGAACTGGGAGGCGTGGACAAGGAGTTAACAGTTTTCTTCAGTGACATCCGGGGGTTTACGACTCTCTCGGAATCCCTTTCTCCTCAGGAACTGGTAAATCATTTGAACCTCTATCTGACCGCCATGACTGATACGATTCTTGCCTACCAGGGGACGCTGGATAAATATGTGGGCGATGAAATCATGTGTTTCTGGGGCGCCCCGCTTCCCCAGGAAGACCATGCCCTCCTGGCCTGCAAGTCAGCGCTCAAGCAGCTTCAGGTGCTCGATCAGATGAACAGCGAATGGCCTCCAGAGAAAAGAATAAATATCGGAATCGGGATAAACTCTGGCATTATGACGGTAGGAAACATGGGAAGCCTGGGGCGCATGAATTACACCCTGATGGGTGATAACGTAAACTTGGGGGCGCGCCTGGAGGGAACCAACAAGGAGTATGCCACGCGGGTCATAATAAGCGAGCACACCTACGGACTGGTCCGGGACAAAATAATTGCCCGGGAGCTTGACAATATCCGTGTAAAAGGGAAAAACAAGCCCGTGGTGATCTATGAGCTCATTGATGTTCCTGAAGGGCTTGATCCCGGGAGCGTGGTCTCTGGACGATCCTGATTCGCGGGGAACCCGATCGCCCGCGGGTTCCGGCCTTTCCGCCGCCACCGTGGCAGCGGTTCTCCTGGTGTGGCTGGGGGCAGGGTGGTTTGGTTCCTGCGGCCTGCCAACCACGGAGTATCTCGCGCCGCCCCGGGCTCCGGGAGCTGATTCGCCCGGAACTGACGGGACTATACTTTTTTTTAGTCATGATACCGATAATAACAATAATTTCTTTTTAGGCTACGATATCTGGTACAAACTCTATAACGAGTCAACGGGCACTATTGATTCCGACGAGGACTTTATAGAGCGCACGCCCAGACCTCCGGGGACGACCAGGCTCTCCCAGCGGGGATTTCGCCGGGCTGTGGCCTTGCGGCCCGGGAAAACCTACGACGATGACGCGGCCCACATAACGAAAGGTGATGTGAGCGGGAATTCCCGCTTCTATCTGGACCTGAGAGACCCCGATTTACGGGGTAATCAGGAGGGAGCTCTGGAACGGGAGACAGAGATCGAATTGCGTGGTGGCGATAGCGAGGGCCTGCTCGTGGCGAGGCTGCGGCGTCGTCATGTGCTGCGCCCCCAGGAGCTGGGGGGCGATATTACCGATCACGATACAGGTGCAGCGGGTTTCTGGAACGCTTCGCGTTACGCCGCCAGCGACCACGACGTGGGACAGGCCGTTGCCCAGACAGGAAACGCCGGGGACACGCTTTATCTCGTTATCTATGTAATCGCCCGGGGCAGGGATGCAAACTTTCAGCCCTTTTTCAGCGAGCCCCTGCGCATGGTCGACTACGGCGAGATTAAGCCAAAGGATTGACCAGGGATTGATCCGGATCAGGTATCCCCGGGATATCTGAAGAAGCCCACCAGAAACTTCCCATTTTTTCGCTTCTGTGGTACTAATGACTGCGTGACAACAGTAATTCTTGCCGTTGGACTCAGCTATGTTGTTATTGCTCTTGCTATAGCAATGGTCTATGTCTACGGCTTCAAACGACGGTTCGCAGGAAACTTCTGGGGCGCCCTGGTGGTAGCCATCATCGGCACCTTTGCAGGGGGCCTTGTGGATTATCTCTTCTCTGATATTATCCGGCACCTCAGCTCGGTCAACGGGATTCTGAATATTTTCCCTCCCATCATCGCGGCTACGATGGTTCTTTCTCTCTTTGCCTTCCTGAGCGAGAGAAAAGATCATTATGACTGAATTATCACCCGGATTTTTCTCCGGGGGGTGCTTTTGGGAGAAGATAAGGCGCCACAATGAAAATTTACGCACCAAAACAACTTCGTATAATGAATATTCTGTCTACTTGATTGTGATTGATGGTGAGGTAGTTGTTGCATCGAGGGTCTCGGGGCTGGTTTTGAAACCCCGGGGTGTTGGGTAATATGGATATGGCTGTACGTTAAAATAAAGGGAGCAAATCAGGATGAAGGAAAAATCAAGGAACACCACCGCAGATCTCCCTCTGGACCCTCAGACAGAGGAATGGATTGATCATGATGAAGGCCTTCTGTTCTCCCGGTACGCAGCGATTATCCGTCGCCTGCGGGCTCCCGATGGCTGCCCCTGGGACAGAGAGCAAACACTCCAAAGCTTGCGACGCTTTATTGTAGAAGAATCCTTTGAGGTGCTGGCAGCGATCAACGATGCCCTGGTCGATCAGGAAACTCCTGAATCACTCGAATTAGTGAGCGAAGAACTGGGCGATGTAATTTTGGTAACCATGCTTATGGCCGATGCCCTACACCGCCAGGGAGGACCCTCGTTCAGGGAGATCCTCCTGGAAAACGGAGCAAAACTTCTCCGCCGTCACCCCCACATTTTTGGCGCCGATGACGCTTCCGATGCCGCCCAGGTGGCCCTCCTTTGGAATAAAATAAAGGTTGAAGAGGAAAAGAAATCAGCCTGCGCCCTTGAAGTAAGCCCGGGCCTGCCTCCTCTGGAACGATCCTGGGAGATTCAGAAAAAAGCTGCCTCTGTGGGGTTTGATTGGGATAACCCTGCTCCGGTTATTGCAAAGATCCGGGAAGAGATCCTGGAGCTGGAAGAGGCTCTTGAGAAGGCTTCTGCGAAGGGATCTTCCTTCCGGGACAATTTGTCCATAGAATCCGAGGTGGGAGATCTCCTTTTTTCCGTTGTAAACCTTGCCCGGAAAACAAAGACCGACCCCTCGGTTGCTCTGGCTGGAACAAACGAGCGATTTCTTGCCCGCTTTTCCTGGATAAAGGAGCGCCTGTCCCGGGAGAATCGTTCCATGGAAGATTGCGACCTGGAGACACTTGATCTCCTCTGGGAAGAAGCAAAGAAAGAGAGCCCGCCCGAGTAACGCCCCTTGCACTCAGCGAGGTTCGGCATAATTCTCTTCGCGGCTTCGGTACCAGTCAAACAACGCTTCTCCCTGGGGGGCCAGAGATGCCAATCGACGCCCCCTGATGATTCCTCTCCCGCCACATTCCTTGAGGAGACGCCCGAAACCAGGAGCTTCCCTGGGCAATAAAACCTCTGCCTTCAGCGGCTCCTGGCCTCTGATAACCCCTCCTTCTCTTGCACAGCCCTCCAGGAATTGTTCCAGAACAGCCTGGCTGCTCCGGCTTTCAACCCAGACCAGAAAGAGCGCTGCATTATAGAGCTGCATGGGGGCAGGAATTCGCGACTCATTCTGAACGTGCCGGAGAGTAAGCGCTTTCAGGATTTTCAAACCCTCCGGGAGAAGCGATGAATCAAAGAGCCGATCAGAAAATTCCTCAAGTTGTACATTTTTTTGTAAATTGACCACCCCTATCTCGTCGAGGCTCTCGATTCCGATAGGAAGTGGTTGCCCAAAACTCATCTTTGGTTTGGGGTGATGCCCCAGAGAAAGTTCCACCGGAAGACCCAGGCGGTACCATAAGCGCTCGAACGTGCGAACCACCGCGAGGTGAGGCAGGAAAGCCGCGCTTCCTTGCTTGGTGTAAGCCAGGAGGAGTTGATGGCTACGCCCCTGCTCAGGGTCTGTTTTCGGAGCAATTGCCACGGCCTGTGCTTTTGGGGTTTCAGTATCTGGAACAGACACTGCTGCTGGTTCGGTTTCGGGCGATGCCAAATGAGCCACCTTTGTGTCGGTCCTGCAGACACCGCAGCGATCCTGGCAATCCGGGAGACACCGTTCTGTCAGGGTTGCCTTCCGCGCCCGCAAATGCTCCTTTTTGAGCCAGCCCGAAGAAATCCCCAGGTCGATCCTGTTCCAGGGGAGGGATTCATCAAGGGAAAAAGCCTGAACACCTCGATCGCTTCCGGGGACCTGAGAAACACACTCTTTCCAGATATCAAGACGCAAATAATCAGTCCACGCATCCAGGCGAGCCCCCTGGTTATGGGCGCTTTCGATCACCTCCCCTACCCGATCATCGCCTCTGGCAAGCACCCCCTCAAGCCAGGACATCCAGGGATCGTGCGCTTTCAGCTTGGTTCCCCGGGGCAGACCTGAACGAATTTCACGAAAAAGTTTTATCCCTTCTTCTGGATCGAGCTGGGCTTCCCATTGAAAGGGTGTGTGGGGTTTTGGAACAAAGGTTCCTACATTCACAATGTATTCCATCGGGACGGCCCTGCGTAGCTGGCAGACGTACTCTACGATCCCCTGGGCTTCCCGGGCTGGATCCGGACCAGGCAGGCCAATCATGAAATAGAGTTTTGCCCGTCTCCAACCCCTGGCTCGTGCCTCCCGGGCAATAGAAATAATTTTCTCCAGGGGGACCCGTTTGTTTGTCCAGGTCTGATGCTCCTCACCAGCACTCTCTACGGCAAAGGTAAGCCCGGCTCTACGGACAGTGCTCAGTTGCTCGAGAATAGGTAAGGTAAAAGAATCCACCCTGAGCGAAGGAAGTTGCAAACTTACCCCTAACCCCCTGTATCGGGAGTTCAGTGCGCCCATCATTTCCTGGAGAGGGCCATAATCCCCACTGCTGAGCGACGAAAGAGATATCTCCCGGTACCCCAGGGTATGAACAAGCCAATCAGCCTCACGGAGAATCTGCTCTATGCCTTTCATCCGATAGGGTCGGTAATAGACCCCGGCATGGCAAAATCGGCACCCCTGCGGACAGCCCCGCATAATCTCGACAACGCCGTGATCCTGCACAACAGGAATCGACGGCACGGGAAAACCCGCACCGAAAGCAGGAGGTGGTGTCACCGGTTTTGCAGAGAACGATCCTTCCTGAAGGGAAAATCCTCTCCAGAGAGCTCTCCTGGTGCCAGTTGTTTTCCCGGAGAACCAGACTGATTCTTCGCTCTGGAGGACATGGAGCAGATCATCTCGCGAGGCCCCGCTGCTTTTCAGGGTTGCCAGTTTTTCTGCTAACTCGATGAACCCCTCTTCGGCTTCCCCGATAAAAGCTCCTTCAATAAACCGCCCGTAAGGAGCAGGGTTGGTTGCGCCAGGCCCGCCAATCACAACCAGGGGGTTTCCCGCCCCCCGATTATGGTGGTGTAACGGAATATGACCCGACTTCAGAAGAGTCAGCAAATTCGTCGCCAAAAGCTCGTAGGAGAAGGAGACTGCCACCATATCACAGGAATTCAGGGGGCATCCCGTTTCCAGCGTGTAGAGAGGAATTTGACGCCGCTCAAGGGCAACCTCAAAATCGGGAGCGGGCACAAAAACACGCTCGCAGGATACCTGGGGGATTTGATTCAGAAGACCGTAGAGGATTTTGATAGCCGTATTGGACATGCCAATTTCATAAAGATCCGGAAAAGCCAGGGCGATCCGAAAGGGAGCGTCGGGTTTTTTTATGGAGCCAAACTCGCCTCCTATATATCGCCCAGGCTGTTCTGCCTCATTGAGCTCACGAAACAGATCCTGCTGGGGTTGTATTCTTCCGGCTCTCACCCTGACCTCCTGCCTCCGGATATGTGTCCTGGAGAGCTTCCTGAATTTATAAAATGAAAATTAACCATCAATACTGGTAGCGGTGTTGATAGACACTCATAACGATACCCAGGCCGATCAGAGCTGTCCAGAGTGAGGATCCGCCAAAGGAGAGCAAAAGCAGGGGGAGTCCGGTAACTGGCATGAGACCAATCGTCATACCGATGTTTACCAGAAAATGAAAAACCATCATCGCTACAATACCAGCCACAACAAGCGAAGAGAACCGATCGCGCGCCGAGACCATGACATAGAGGGACCGTATGACGATCACTACGAAGAGGAGAAAAACCACCGCAGCCCCGATGAACCCCCACTCCTCGGCAAGAATCGAAAAGATGAAATCTGTGCTCTGGGCTGGCAAATATTGATAGTGACTTTGGGTTCCTCTGAGAAAGCCTTTTCCGAAGAGCCCTCCCGACCCGACCGCCGTTATAGACTGAATAATATTCCATCCCGCTCCCTGGGGATCCACATAGGGGTTAACAAACACCACCAGGCGCATGATTTGATAATCTCGTAAAACCGTCCTGGCAAGATAGGAAATCGGGATCGATCCCATCACAAGAGAAAGGCTATAGTTTATCCAGAAGAACACCCTTTGTCGCGTTACATACAGGCCGATACTGCTTGCCAAAAGTGCGGCGAAGACTCCTCCCAGAAGGTAACGCATGAATCGGGTCTCGGTGAGGATGAGAATCGCCGCTGTGGGCCGTTCCATCACGTGTTGCACCCAGAACGGAACGACTGTAAAGAATCCTGCCAGACAAAAGAAAGCGGTTACATAACCCAGATGCATCAGTTTTGCGCCACTGAAAAAGGCAATCACCAGAAAGATTGGAAGGTACACCAGAGATGTCCCCAGATCAGGCTGCAGAAGCACCAGGAAGCTGGGCAGACTCGTCCAGAAAAGCCCTGTCAGGAAGGTTTGCACTCGTCGAACCTCTTTTTTCCGGTCCCCAAAGTACCGGGCCAAAAAAAGAATGAGAGCCAGTTTGGCAAACTCCGAAGGCTGTACCCCTGCTTGCCATACGCCGATCCAGCGTCGCGCCCCGCCAACCACACGACCAAAAAGAAGGGTTGCCATAAGCAGAAATAAAACCACGAAAAAATATGTGGGGGCCAGGCGATGATGCAGGCGATAATCAACAAAGGTAACGAGGAACATCAGAATCAACCCGGATACCGCCCAGAGGATCTGACGAAGGTACTCCCTGTTGGCAATCTCCCCTGTGGCCGTCACCCCGCTGGAGAAAACGAAGAGGATACCGATCACCAGAAGCAAGAGGGTAGCCACCACAATATATACATCCATTTCAAATATTGAGCGCGAACGCATCAGGCGACCTTCCTATTCAGATATGCCATCATCACATGTACCACAAGTAGCGGGGCCCCCGGCGCAGATCTGCCACTGCTTCTTCGTAATCAAGCCCCTTGAAATAGCCGTGAAAGATAATATTTGAAGCCTTTGGAGCCCACCATTCCCATTCGTTGGCTGCATCGACCATAACAACCACCACAATCTGCTCTTCCGGGGAAACATCCTCACCGTGGGGGCCGTAGGCTGCAAACCAGCTATGGTGACGCCCGGCAATACCAACTTGGCCGGTTCCTGTTTTCCCCGCCACGTCGACAGCGTTGGTTGTTATTACTACCTGGGCGGTTCCCTCGGTGATGACGGACCGCATCTGGGAGCGAACTTCCTGAAAGGTGGCCGCACTGATATCAGAAGAGCGTACTACTTCCGGTTGCTGTCGCTCGACCAGATTTCCCGTGAGGGGATCCCTGATTTCCCGAAGCAGGTGAGGCCGGTAGGTGACTCCGTCGTTCAGAATTGTTGCGACCATGGAGGCAACCTGGAGAGGTGTGACCTGCAAGTACCCCTGGCCGATGGAGAAATTCACCGTGTCTCCCCCGACCCACCGGGAATTTCGATTATGTTCCTTCCAGGCTGGCGAGGGGACAAGGCCGGGATTCTCTCCTCGCACGTCAATACCAGTAGCGGAGCCAAAGCCGAGACGGTAGGAATAGTCAATGATCTGATCTACCGAAAGATGGTGAGCGCCAATGGTGTAATAAAAAATATTGCATGATTGGGCCAGCGCCGAGGTGATATCTACCGCTCCGTGACCAGATTCCAGCCAGTCATGGAAAACCCGGTTTCCGTAGGGGAATTCTCCGGTGCACTCGATGGTCTCGTCGGAGGGAAAGGCCTCTTCTTCCATGATCGCGATGTTCATGAGGACTTTGAAAACCGAAGCCGGGGCCGCGGCGCTTTGAACCGGACGGTTCAGGAAAGGGGCCCGTCTGTCTCGAGAAAGCCTCCGAAACTCACCATCCCCCCCGGGACCGATAAAGAGATTCGGATCATAGCGCGGATAAGTAACCAGGGAGAGAATCTCCCCTGTGGCCGGCCTCATAACCACGGCAGAGCCGATTCGGGGGCCTAATGCCTCCTGAACCAGCTGCTGTAGCTTTGCGTCAATGGTGAGAACCAGGTTGGACCCCTGCTCGGGGAGACGCATCTCATCTCCGTCCCGAACATGGCGGCCCTTGGCATCAACCAGGCGAACTCGCCTGCCATCGGTTCCGCGCAGATACTGATCATAGCGTTGTTCGATCCCGCTTTTCCCGATGATACTTGACGACGTGTATCCCTCGTTAAAGAGAACTTGCAGTTCCTGGGGTGTGATGTCTCCTACATAGCCGATCACGTTGGATGCAAGAGGCCCCGCAGGATAGACGCGCTCAGGCTTGCTATACCAACTCACACCGGGAAAGGAATCAATTCGTTCGGCCACCAGGGTCAGCTCTTCCAGAGTGAGATTGCTGATTACTTCAACGGGAACAAAGAGACCTCTGGCGGCACTACGGTAGCGTTCCAGCACCTGCCCGGGATCTCTACCCAGGAGCCGTGCCAGTTCTTCTATGATGGTGGTTTGTTCTCCTCGCGGAAGGTCTGCTGGAACAATAGTTATGGCAAAGGAATTGCGGTTTGTTGCAAGGGGTTGATTGTAGTGGCGGTCGAAAATCTGCCCTCGTTGCGCGAAAACCGGTTCGCTGCGCTGTGCTGTGGCTTGGGCCCGGTGCAGATAGATATAGCCGTCCAGGACCTGCATCTGAAAAAGATGGAACAGGTAGAAGGCCGCGATGATTCCCAGGACCAGAGAGAAAGAGAAAAGACGCTGACGGCTGATTACCTGCTTATTGTCCATCCAAAATACCGTCCTTACCCCGAACGTGGCGAAAGGCGTCTCAGGATCATTCTGAGGACCATAAACACCGTGGGAGCAAAGAGGATGGTCAGAAAAAACTCCGTAAGGGTGGGCCAGGAGAAGATCCGGGGCGCCACGTGGTCGAGCCTCAGGATAAAACTCACCAGGAGCGTTGCACCGATTTTTATGGAGAAAGCAAGACCAGCCAGGGCCATGGGCATAACAAAGGCATCCCCACTGATGGATCCCTGGGTGAAACCCGCTACGGCGCTGTGGGCCAGGCGGATTGTCGCCGAAAAACCCGGGGGGGATGCCCCCAGGGCATCTTCAGCAAATCCCACAGCAAATCCGGCAATCTGCCCTCGTTGCACACCCTGGTGATGCGCGGAAAAGGTGAGAACCAGAAGGACCAGATCGGGACTGAACCCTGCCAGATAGAGCCCCGAGAACCAGGTGGTCTGGAGAACAACCAGCCCCGCCGCGATTGCAGCAAACCAGAGAGAGATCACAACTCCGTCCTCTCTGAGGGAGCGCCACCCTCGCTGGTCATTGAACCCCCTTCAGTATGCATGCTCTGTCCGGAACCGGATCGAGCCGTTATCACGAAAACATACTCAAGCTTGGAAAATTCAACCAGAGGTGTGACACTTATTTCCAGACTTGGTTCAAAGGAGAGAGCATCGACCCGCTCTACCCGACCTATGGGCAAACCTTCAGGAAAGATGGAGTTCAATCCGCTGGTTACAACCATATCCTGATACTGGATTTCATTTCGTGCACCTCGAGGAACATAATGCATAACCAGGGGGGTGTCCCTGTTTCCGCTTCCCTGGACCAACCCTTCGTGGCGGGATGTGTCAAGACGACCCGAGACATAGGACTCAGCCGAAAAGACGGGGAGCACCACCGAGGTATTCAGGGAAACCGATGCCACTTTTCCCGCCAATCCTTCCCGGCCGGAGACGATGGCTACAACGGTCTGGTCCGGCTCTATACCGTGGCGCCGCCCCCGGTTGATAGTAAAGGATGCGAAATACTGCGACGCTTCATGAGCGATAACCCTGGCTGAGACGACGGGAGCCTGGGCGCGGGCCGCAAAACCAAGCTGCTCCCGCAGACGGGCGTTCTCCCCTTCCAGTTGCTCCAGGCGTCCCCGCAGATTACGATACTCTTCAAGCTCGCCCAAAAGCAGCTCGTGCTCCCTTCTCAAGTCACGGAGCGTTCCCACGGCATGGAAGGTCCCGGATACTCCCCGGCCGATGGCGAAGGCTCCCTGCTGCAACCCCACCATAACCCCTCCCGCAAGACGGTCGGGACGAAAGGGAACATCTCCTACGTTCAGGGCAGCCAGAAAGATCCCCCCCGCCACCAGCCCGACGGTAGTAAGTGAGGTTCTTACGACAGGTTTCATGGTCGAGCTCTAGAGATTTGTGTAATCATTCGCCCCATTTCTGAGGTTTTTGTCATAATCGAAATACATTCCTGCCCCAATGGCTACACAGTTCATCGGATCCTCGGCACGAAACACGGGGACTCCTGTCTCGGCAGCGATCAGGACATCGAAGCCTTTCAGGAGGGAGCCCCCTCCGGTGAGGACGATCCCCCGCTCAATAATGTCAGCGGCCAGTTCGGGGGGGGTGAGACCCAAGGTGCGTTTAACTTCTTCCACGATGGCCGTAATCGGCTCTTGAAGGGCGTCCCGCACCTCTACGCTATCGATTTCCAGCCTTCGGGGAAGACCGGTGATCGCGTCGGTTCCTTTGATCTCCATCTTTTCGATCTTTTTGTCGGCCGTGGCGTTTCCGATCTGCTTCTTGAGGCCTTCGGCGGTTCCCTCTCCGATGATGAGGTTGTGCACCGTCCTTACGTGCTTGATGATGGACTCGTCGAACTCGTCTCCGCCAAGGCGAATTGCGTTGGTAACGACCATTCCCCCCAGGGATATAACCGATATTTCGCTGGTCCCGCCGCCGATATCACAAACCATGTGCCCGGCCGGTTCAAAAATGGGGATGTTCGCGCCGATCGCTGCAGCCAGAGATTCGTCAATAACACGAACCTCTCGAGCTCCGGCCTTTTCTGCGCTTTCCACAACAGCCCGTTTCTCTACATCGGTGATGCAGGAAGGAACCCCAATGACCATTCGTGGTTTAACAAACCAGCGACGCTGAAGAACTTTCGAGATAAAATACCGGATCATTTTCTCCGTAGTCTCGAGATCGGCGATGACTCCGTCCCGAAGCGGGCGAATTGCGATAATGTCGCCGGGTGTTTTCCAAAGCATTCGCTTGGCCTCTTCACCTACGGCAACAACTTTTTTGGTTCCCCGCTCAACGGCCACAACCGAGGGTTCACTGGCAACAATGCCCTTTCCCCGGATATATACAATTGTGTTGCACGTGCCAAGATCAATTCCGATATCAGTGGAAAAGGCGTTCAGAAAATTGTTTTTGCCCATGAAATTCAGTCCCCTCCAAGGTAGTGTTGCTAATATTCCTGCAAACGTTGAAAAGATTCAATATGATTAGGGTTCAATCGGAGGGCTTCCCTCCATTCGTAACGAGCTCGATCCCGGTGGCCCTCGGCCAGATGAATCTCGCCCAGTCGATATCTCGCCTCGGCAGAGGTGGGATTCAGCTGGAGCAACTCCTGGTACGTTTCCCGGGCCTTCTCGTACAGCTCCTGGTCTTTTCGAGAACTCCCCAAGGTTAGATAGGCATGCTGCCGAAGGACCGTATCGGTGTCTTCCGACAAAAGCCCCAGGAGTAGTTGTTCAGCTTCCTGGTGTCGCTCCTCCTCAACAAGAAGGTCAGCCAGCATTACCTGGTGAACAGGCTCCCGGGACTCCTGGAGGAGTTCCTGAAAATACCCGATTGCTTGCTCACGATGCTTCAACTCGCTGTGTGCAAGAGCCAGATACTCCAGAAGATCGCTCTTCCTGATTCCCCGGGCTCGGGCCTGTTCCAGCTCGGCAATAGCTGCATCGTAGAAGTAACCTCCCCGGTGGTAGTAGGCCTTCCCCAGAATGTATCTGATCTGCGGTTCAAAGGTAGAAGACGGGGTCAGCAAGGCCCGTCGCAGATCCTGCACGGCGGCAACCAGCAGCTCCTGCTTTTTCTCATTGTCCACCGTCTCCAGGGCCAGGTAAAAGCGGGAAAATCCCCGTAGCGAGAGCGGGAGCTCATCCAGGGGTCTGGCCTGGAGCTGAGCCGTAGAGAGGGCTGCAACTTTTTCGTAGTCCCCCGCCTGCCAGTATTCCACCGCCGAGAGTGCCCGATCTGTTTCTGTAAGTGGCAAAACAGGGGACCGCGCAACAACGAGAAAGGTCAAGCCTGTTCCCATAACAACCGCACCTAGCGCGACAATACCCACGGTGAAGATTCTTCTTCCGTGTCGGGAACGATAGGCGGGGACTCGGGACTGAGGTATTCTCATGCGCTTACTTCCTGTGGACAAAACTTCCTGTGGACAAGAGAAGAGGTTTTCCGCGTGCAGAGAGGCCGGTAAGCCGGATTCTGTCGTGGGTCACCATCTATCTACACAGACTATCTCCAGCCTGCTCCAGCAACCTACCCGCGGGCTCTGGACGAGCAGCCCACCCGCTGCTTGGTTTTGCTCCCGGCAAGGTTTACCATGACGCCTCCCGTTACCGGAAGACCGGTAGGCTCTTACCCCACCGTTTCACCCTTACCCCGATAGATCACTCGGACCAAACCGGGGCGGTCTTGTTTCTGTGGCACTTTCTCTTGTCGCCAGGGAAACCCTGGCGGCCGCCGGGAATTACCCGGTGCCGTGCTCTCCGGAGTCCGGACTTTCCTCCCGGCTGTCACAGACAGCCGGGCGATGACCTGGCCTCTCCACACTCGGAAAGAGCTGACTGACGTTTAGTCGTCCAGCTCTTCTTCGTCCTCTTCTTCGTCGAAGTCTTCTTCGTCTTCCAGAACCTCATCCTCTTCGTCAAGAAGCGAGTCGTCCTCCTCATCGAGGATCTCCTCTTCTTCGTCCTCGTCGTCGTCATCATCATCGGTCATGTGACTCATCACGCGACGATCGGCGGGTTCATAGCCGACCAGCTCGTCTTCGCCAAAGAGGTCCTCATCAAAATCATCATCCACCAGATCAGAAAGACCTTCCTCGTCGGAATCGGAAAATCCCGGTTCCTCGAACTCGTCGAGATCGTCACTAAAAAAGACAATCTTCGAGCAGTAGGGGCAGAACTGAATCTCGTTTCCCATGCGAACGTCGTTCACAAACTGATTTGGTAAAATCATCTGACATCCGTTGCATACACCGTTTCTGATTGGCACGATACCCTCACCGCCCTTGCTGCGAACGATGCGCTCGAACTTGAAGAGCAGATCTTCTCCCAAACCAGGAATCGTCTTTTGTTCCTGGTCCTGCAACTCTTCCAAAAGGCGATTACGTTCCTTTGTGTCAGAATCGATCTTTGCCCGTTCTGCTCCCAGGTCCTCTTCCTCAGCCTTGATCATTGTTTCTTCCCGTTCAAGGCGGAGCTTCTGTTCCTGGAGATCTTTTTCTTCACGCTGAAGATCCTTGCGATACTGCTGTTCCCGGTCCGAGGCGTCACGAATCTCTTTTTCCAGAGCATCGTATTCCCGTGCCGTGGTGATCTGGTCCATCTGGGATTCGTACTTTTCCCGGTCAGCTTCAGCTTCCTGCAAGCGCACCCGGAGATCAGCAACGCTTCTGCGGCATGTCTCATAGCGCTCATTTTTTTCAACAAAGGATTTTTTCAGCCTGCTCACCAGCTCCTTCTTCGTAGCCAGTGTTTTCGGCAATTCGTCTATCTCCCGCTGGACAGCAAACTTCTGGGAGAGAATATCCTGAAGGACCTTCAGTTTTTCGATCGTGTCTTCTATCGTTGTCATGGTCATCCTCTTATTTGGTCATTCTCTTAATTATCAAGATAATCTTTCAGCCGCCTGCTCCGTCGCGGATGGCGAAGGCGGCGAAGCGCCTTTGCTTCGATCTGCCGGATACGCTCCCGGGTCACGTTGAAGTAGAGTCCCACTTCCTCCAGCGTGAGTGAATAGCCGTCTTCAAGGCCGAAACGCATTTTTAACACTTCCTGCTCCCTCGGGGGAAGCGTGTCCAGGACTCCGCTCAGCTGCTCCTGGAGGAGAGTGAAAGCGGTCTGGTGCGCAGGATTCTCCACCTCCTTGTCCTCGATGAAATCTCCCAGAAGCGAGTCTTCTTCCTCGCCGATGGGGGTCTCAAGAGATATCGGCTCCCGTGCCACATTCTTGACTGATTTCACCCGGGGGACGGTCCAGCCGAGCCGTTCCGCAACCTCTTCGTCTGAAGGTTCTCTGCCCAGAACCTGCATGAGTTGACGCGATTCTCGCACAACTTTGTTGATTTGCTCAATCATGTGAACAGGAACCCGAATCGTACGAGCCTGATCGGAAATCGATCGGGTAATGGCCTGCCGTATCCACCAGGTGGCATAGGTAGAAAACTTGTAACCCTTGCGGTATTCAAACTTCTCTACTGCCTTGATCAACCCGATGTTTCCCTCCTGCACCAGGTCAAAAAAGTGCAACCCCCGATTAGTGTACTTCTTGGCGATACTGACAACCAGCCGAAGGTTTGCCTGGATAAGCTTATCCTTGGCGGTCTGCATCATGACGCGGCCGCGCTCTATTTCCTGGGCCATTTCAAGAATGTTGTCAATGGAGTTCTCGAAGGTGAACTCCAGTTCCCGGAGCTTTTTCTCCGTGACCTGGATCTGGCGGATCTTCTCTTTTATCTGATCCGCAGAAAGGCCCAACTCGTCTTCTATGGATGCCCGTTTGGAGGTTACTGCCAGACCTCTACCCAGGGTCCGCAGCTCCCGCATGTTGGAGACGCGCAGCCGCTTTTCTACACGGGCCTGTTCCTCGCGAAACCGATGGATGTGGCGGGACGCTCTGGCAAAACGATCACTGAAACGGATTATTTCGTCCTGGTGGATATCGACCTTTGAAAGCATGTCCAGAAGAACGTCCCTGCGACCCGCCAGTGCGTCGTCGCGGAGAATGTCGATTCCTTTTTCGTAGGTTTTTCGCTTCAGCTCTATGTAGGATCGGAGATCGCCCAGGACCTCTTTCATTGACTCCCGGTAGAACTGATTGAGACGCCGACGTTCCGCCAGATACTCGGAGATTTCCTTTTTTGAGAAACCCAGTTCACGAGGGTCCTCTTTTTTAAAAGTTCGTTCGGCCAGGTCGTGAAACTCGGGGATGATCATTCCGCTACAGCGGATAACACTCTTGATTATCCCCTCACCCTCCTCCATGCTTTTGGAGAGCTCTACCTCCTGCTCTGCCGTGAGAAGGTTTTCCCGACCGATCTCCCGCAGGTACAGCCGGATGGGGTCGTCTATTGCAGCGTCCTTGTCTCCTACGATGACCCGTTTCGTGCGATCGGGCGTCGCGACGGAATTAACAGGCGAATCGACAGCCTCTTCTTCGGTGCTGTCCTCGTCGTCGCTGTCGGATTCCTCCAGATCGCTCTCTTCATCGTCGGAATCAGAAGACTCATCTTCCGTGGCTTCCTCCAGAACAACATTGTGCTTCGCCAGAAGCGCCAGGACACCCTCGATTTTGTCAGAGTTCACTATCGATTCGGGCAAAAAATCGTGGACTTCATCGTAACTAATGGATGTCTTCGATTTTGCATAATCAATCAGACGTTCAACAGCAGGTTCATTTTGCAGATCAGTCATCAGACCTCGCCTTTACCTGTAACAATTCCTGATCAACAACTATCTTCTGTTCCAATAGGTGCCTCATCTTTTGCGGGTCGCTTGTTGTGACCGCCCGTATTGCAGATTCCAGTTCCCGTTGCTTTGCTTCAAGCTTTCGAACGTGAATGTTCCGAACCGCCCCGTCTATATCTTTCTCGCTCCATCCCTGATATTCCCCTGAAGTGAGGCGTAGCAGGACCTCTTCCCGGAGAGGATCCTCCTGAAGACGGTCAAGAACGCCCTGGGGAAGCGGCTCCTCATGGCGAAGGGAATCATCGGCCAGGAGAAAGAGACGTCGCGCATCAGGATCGCTCACGTCTTCAGAAGTGACCGACTGTCGCAGATATACAAAAAGCTCGCTCCGTTGCATACAGGCGAGCACCAGTGTGTAATCTCGACGCTGTTTTCGCTCTGTCGGCCCGGTGCCACGCTCCCCCACTTGCCCCTGTCCCCGACGATGCGAAGGGGCAGTATTCCCGGAGATCCACCGCTGCAGATCGGCGCGGATCGCTCCGGCAGAAACACGCACCACATGACTTGCCTGCTCAAGCATAGCTTCGCGACGAACCTCGGATTTTACCATGGTAATATACGGAAAGACTTTACGCAACAGCAAATCTCTGCTTCGATCGTTCTGGGGGTCAAAGTCCCGTGAAGCCATCGCAAGGAGATATTCAAAGGCAGGAACCCGATCCAGAGCCTTTTTTCTCAGCTCCTCAGCCCCTTCGGTGCGATATATATCAGCAGGGTCTCTTCCCGACTCCATAGAAAGAACATAACACCCGAGCTCCATCTTTTCCACAATCAGGGCAGCCCGAAAACTGGCCTCAATTCCTGCAGAGTCGGCGTCAAAAACCAGCACCACCTCATGAACCCAGCGCTTGAGAAGCCGGACCTGTTCTTCCGTGAGGGCCGTCCCCAGGGGAGCCACAACGTTTTTTATTCCGCTCTGGTGCAGAGCGATCACATCAGTATAGCCTTCAGCGATATAAACGCAGCGGGTTGATCTCAAGGTTTCCAGCGCCTGGGGCAAGCCGTAGAGGACCTGTTTCTTGTTATAGATCAGGGTATCGGGGCTGTTCATGTATTTTGCCCGATCCTCGGGGTTCATGGACCTCCCCCCAAAAGCTACCACTCGCCCCCGATTATCGGCGATGGGAAAGATGATACGGTCCCGAAACAGGGGGTACTGGCTGTGCTTTTTCGAGAAGAGTCCGCTTTTCTGGAGAAAATCCGGGCTGTATGATTTTGACCGTAAAAATCTGTATAACCAGCTTCGGGAATCGGGCGCATAACCCAGCTCGAAGGTTTTGCAAGCCTCCCCCCCGATCCCCCGCTCTTCCAGATAACGGGCTGCCGCAGCACCAGCAGGCTCGCCAAGAAGCCAGGAAAAGGTGCGAGTCACTCGCTTGTAGAGTTCGTAGAGGGCAACCCGATCTTTCTCCTGAGGATCGGGCTCCTCCTCTTCCGAGAGGGGAATCCCCGCCTTTTCTGCCAGGAAAGCCACAGTTTCAGGAAAGGAGATCCCCTCCATTTCAGCAATGAAACTGAAGAGATCCCCCCCTTTTTGGGTGGCAAAGCAGTAGTAAAAACCCTCCTGGGGTTTTACCGTGAAAGAGGGAGTCTTCTCCGTCTTGAAGGGGCTCAACCCCCACCAGCGGTCCCCCTTCTGCTTGAGTGAAGTATAGGCGCTTACCACCTCCACCAGGTCAAGGCGATCGCGTATCCGCTGGAGCAATTCCCGGGAATACTTCATCGTCACCGATTCAGGAGAAAATCAACACGACGGTTTTTCCATCGCTGCACCTCATCGTCGTGAGGAACCAGAGGGTCACTCCCTCCCCTCCCCTCGGCAGAGAGGAGCCGTGCAGGAACGCCTGCATCGATCAGGGCAGCTCGAACCTGAAGGGCCCGTTCGCGGGAGAGCGGAAGCAATTCCTGACGATGCTCCCGATCAGTTCCGCTCAAATTCACGGCATGGCCCTCTACAAGAATTGCGTAGTCGGGAAAACGACGCAGGATCTCGGCCAGACGATGAACAACAGCACGATTCTTTGCTCCTGTCTCGGAGTCAGGATCGAGATCAAGCGTTGCTGAATCAGGAGGAAAGATGATGCTTGGTATTTGAATGCGGTAGCCCGTTCCGAAACGCTCCAGGAGGATATCTACCAGAAGAACTCCTTCCACCACCCGAGTATTCCCAAGAACATCGGCAACCTCCAGGCGCCAGGGGTATTCCTCAGCAGACATGACAACCTCACCGTTGCGAGCTCTTCCGTCCCAGCGAACTCTCCCGGGGGGGGCTCCGCGCCCGCCCACATCGTAGAAGAACTCACCGGCTGGATCAAAAATTTCCAGCATCCAGTACTGGATCGGGCTCTTGTCGTCGGCAAGAATTTCAAAAGACACGATATCATCAACACCATCACCATCGGGAGAAAAGGGCTGAGGGGATACCTCTACGACAACCTCAGGAGGCGTTTTGTCGAGCAGGACCGGTGGTGATGTTGCCTTTACTTTTGGGCCATGGCGATAGACTGCTTCGAGTCTGGCTACATAGGACGCATCGGCTGCAATCGTTCCGCTTCGATGGTCGGTTCCATCCCAGACGATCGGCCCAGGCGGATCTTCATGGTCTCCCTCCTGGAAAAACAACCGTTCACTCTGGCCCTCTTCATCCTGAGAAGCAACAACCTCCAGAGACCATCGAAGAAGCCCTTCCTCTACAGGAAGCACGGGAGTAAAGACAACTTGATTCGTTGATGGCGATTCGGGCGAGAACGCCCCCGCGCTGATGCGGACAAAGCCACTCACGGGCCTCGTATCTACCTGAAAGGAAACCCTGTCGGAACGTCCCAGGTTCCCTGCTTCATCCTCTGCCTCCAGCACAATCTCGTAGTGACCATCGGGAAGGATTGTGCCGTCCTGGGCACGGGGAGTCCAGATATATTCTCCCAGGGATGGATCCGGGAGCCGGGCGTCTATTTCCCGGCCTCCCTCCCGGGCATCTTCCCGATTTTTGCGGAAAAGACGATACCGGGCCGTTGATGCGCCCTCCAGGGAGGGAGTCAAAATCAGTTCATCCTGCCGCCCGTCGCCATCGGGAGAGACAATCTCGGGTTGTGCCTGGAAAGAGACCTTCGGTGGATCGGTCTTTAATCGAAAGGGCACCGATTCTGTTCGAAGAACGCCCCGCTGGGGAATGGAGACTTCCAGAAGCGCGTAATAGAATCCATCGGGAGCGGGCATCCCCTGATCGGTTCTGCCATCCCATAAAATCTGGGGCGGCACAGGAAGAGATCCGGAAAAGCGCCGGATCTCCTGACCCGTCTCGAGGGAGTGAACCTCCACTGAGAACTCTCCTCCCTGGTCGAGTCCGGGCGAATCAGCCAGAATCAGGGGCATCACATCAAACCGGCCGTTTCCGGTCGGGCCGAAAACAGAACGGGCCGGCGCAAGAGCCACTCCTCCCAAACGTTCCAGAACGGTCAGAGACTGATCCTGGGAGACGCCAGTGTTTCCCGCCCGATCACGGGCGTAGAGGCGGAGTGTATAATCCTGAGGGGGCAGAAACTCACCTGCCTGGGTAAGCAGATCCCAGTAATAGCGCTCGGGCGGAACCTGCCAGGATCGGATGAGAAGAGGCTCTCCTTCTCCCTGGGGGGAGCGGGGAATGGCATAGAGTTCCGTTACCACCGCTGTGTCATCCCCTTCGAGATAGAACGTAACGATCCCCTGTTCCTCGGGCTGAACCCTGAGGCGATCAAGGGCAAAACCTGCTGCGGGAGGGACTGTGTCCACTATGATGGAATCAGAGACGTACTCCGCCTGGACTCCGCTCCGGTAGTAGCTGTATCCCTGAACCGTATAAATGCCATCGGCGGGAAAGGCCTCTGCCCCCAGGCGGATCTCTTCCGGCGGCAAATCAATACCGCTCCACCGGGCAGTAACCGTCCCTTCTTCGTCCACTACACGAATTGACCATTCCCGGAGACCGATCACTGGCTCAAGACGAGGGGTCAGGAGAATTTCACTCCGCAACCCTCCTCCCGAAGGAGAGACGATCGTATCAGAGAGGGCAACCGTAAAGCGTGGCCGCATCGACTGAAGAAAGATCGGCGGCGTTATTGCCGTTCCCTCATTGCCCAGAGCATCGGAGGCTGAAACATGTATCCGGTAGGATCCTTCGGGAATCCGGTGGCCCTCCCGATCGGTCCCCGCCCAGCGGATTGCAAGGGAATGATCCCCGTTGGCCCTCCCGGGCTCTCCCGTAAGGGGAAGTATCTTTCGTCCCGCCTCGTCGATTACATGGACCGAGAGGCGCTCCACGTCCTGATAGCGAAGGACAACATCGATCTCCTCCTGGGGTGCCACCAGGATCTCTTCCTCCCCGACCCCGGTATCATCGGAAAGAGCCGCGTCGGAAGAATAAAAAAAGCGTTTCTCCCCTCGGGATGACCCGTCCAGCGAAACCGGCACAATGGATCCTTCCACGCGGGGCGGTGTGCTGTCCACCCGGATAACCCAGGGGGAGAGCTCGGTTACATTTCCCGAGCGATCCTCAGCCAGAACCTCCAGATAATAGATACCATCGGGGACATCGTCATAGACATTCCAATGGATGGATCCGGAAATTCTCCGTGGCCACAAATCCGATGTAAGCCGTTCCGTGACCGTCCCTGTGGGAACCGTCGAAACCAGGGGAGTAAGGGTCCATTGCCGCAGGATCGCTCCCTCCTGATCAACCAGCAAAGAGCGGACTTCCCGGATTCCCCGGCTATCCTTTGCCCTGATGGAGAGGGACAGTTCGGCATTTCTGCCTCGGGAAGAGAGTGCTATCTCCCGATTACCTTCTTCCCGAGGGGATTCCATCAGAGCTGTCACTCGGGGAGGAGTCAAATCGGTCGTATCAAAGCCCACATCAAGCTCGGCGCCAAGAAGGACATTGCCATCACGGTCAGGCTGAATTACACCATACACACGGGGTTCAGGTGGTGCGCTGGAAGATCCCCGGCCCAGAGGAAAGGACATGCCCAGAGAAAATCCGGGCCACAGCGCCCCCTCGTCCTCACCCAGAGTTCCTCTCCACCCGATGTGTGCTGTGGCACCGCCAGAAAACACCAGGGCGGCGCCCAGATCGAAGCCGATCCCTCCAAAAGCTGGAGCACGGATCGCACCGGAAAGATCAAGTGTGATCTCCTCGGACTCCACCGCACGGGCACGGAACCCCACCAGGGGGGTGAAGGCAGGAATCAGAGGATCGTAGGAATCCCGGGCAGCAGCCAGGCCGATATTCAGGAGAGCCGCATGGAGGTCCACTCGGGAAACATCGCGAAAAACTCCCAGATCATAGCGCAGGCCAAGGTCAATTCCTGCTCCGACATTGGTCCCGTCATCGGAATCAGCTACCACAATTCCGCCGCCGGCACCGCCCATGAGGCGGCTTCCCAAGGGACGGGCCAAAGAGAGAACGCTTCGCAGATGATACCCCGTGTCATCGGCAAGAAAGGAGCCTCCTCCGTTCCAGACGGCCCGGCGACCTGGCACAACCGTAGCAATAGCGCCCCCGATCCGTTCGGTTCCTGCTGTAACACCGCCTCCCACGGCAAGACGTGCTTCCTGGGCCAGGCCGTGCAGGTGAGGTAAAGAAAGTCCGCTCAGGGGATTGGATTGACGATACTGACCTGCCAGAGGAACCCCCACCGACGAGGGATGCCAGAGGGTCCAGGCCTGATCAGCGGCAGGATCCTGGCCATCGGCGAAGAGAAGGTCAGAGCCGACCCAGAAGAGGCATCCCAAGACAAGCGCCAGGCGAAGAAACAACCGGGGTAACCTCATGAGATCCCGCCCTTCCGGCCTGATATCCTCTGGCGGGATTGGCTGTGACCAGACTCACTGAGGTTGGTTCGTTGGCCCTGACGGGGACGGTGGGCACTTTCCATCAGAGATTCCATTTCCTCGATAGAGTGAACGGCAAAGAGTCTTCGTTCAAGGCGTAGAAGAAAATCTGCCAGCACCGGTTCGATTATTTCCTCCTGGGTCCTCAAATGCTTCATCAACGCCAGAGATTCCTCGTGGGAAACAGAAAAAAATTCAACATCAGACATCTACGGTCGCTCCCTCCCGAGCAAGAAAAACAGTCAGATCCTTCCCTTGAAGACCTGCAGCATACTGTCGGGCAGCCTGGAGATTCTGTTCCAGCTTGCGGTCGCTGTACCGGGGTTCATGATGGAACAGGTACAACGTTTTTGTTTGCCAGGCCTTGGCAAAATCCACCGCCAGGCTGAAAGACGAATGGCCCCAGTTTATCTTTTCGATCGCCTCGTCGAGGGTATACTGAGCATCAAGGATCATAGCGTCAATACCCGAAAAGAACTCTTTGTTGTCCTGGTTCTGGAGGAAATACTCGCCGGTTAACTCCACATCGGTCACGTAGGCGAAGGCCTTGCCCCGGTAGTCCACGCGATATCCAAAGGCGCGTCCCGGGTGGTTCAGTTCCCGCCACCGCAGGCGCGCTCCATAGAGCTGAATTCCCCGGGCATCCAGTTTGTGAAAGATCAGATGAGGAGTCATGGCTCCTGCCATGGTAACGGGGAAATAGGGATCTCTCATCTGGTTGCGCACGATAGTTTCCAGGTCATCCCGGGGGCTGTAAAAATGAATGGTCACGGAAGGATCATAGGCCGAAAGAAAAAAGGGAAGCCCCTGGATATGATCAAAGTGAAAATGGGTAAAAAAGATATGCACCTCCCTCAGGGGGTGCTCCAGGTAGTGATGGCCCAGGTTTATGATGCCCGTTCCCGCGTCAAAGACAATCTGCCGATCCTCATCAAGCTCAAGCTGGACGCAGGCGGTGTTTCCGCTGGTCGTCCCGAAAAGCCACGCCGGAAGAGAGGCAAGAAAGCGCTCCCGGGATTCGGCCGAAACAAGATCCACGGGACGAACACGCTGAATGACCGTAGCGATCTTGCTTTGAACCGCTGCGGGTGTCAGTGCAGTGGGGTGGGAGCCCCGGCTACCCCAAACGGTGAAACGCATTATTTCCTCCCTGCCCCTGACTCGGAACGGGGGCGTGTAACAGGCTGTTCACGCTGACGTTCTCGCAACGACCGTTTCTCTGCACGGAGAGAAACCCGCCGTCCGATACCTATGCCCGGACAGGATTCCGCCTCCTGATTCCAGCCCTGGGGTTCTTCCAGAATATGTCGCCACAGCGGATAGGTGCGACACTGGAGAGGGCGCGCTTCGTACACGAGGCAGCCTCCGTCACGCCAGAAAACGCAATCGTGGTTGGGCTGTTCTCGCAGCGAAAGCTGATCCATTGCTCCCAGGGGAACCCAACGGCAATGTTGCTCCACCACCTGATCCTGTTCTTCTCCGAGAAACGAGGCCAGCCGTTCCAGGTCCCGGGGTGAGAGAAAAACAAACCCTTCCTCGTAGCGACAACAGATTCCACACTGGGTGCAAAAAAAACGCTTCTCCATCGTCTGCAATGATACCACAAAGGGGAAAAAAAAATCCCTCTTGCCGTGAAGAACTCCACGATAAGAAGGATTTTTGCTTGGGGAGTGAAGGATTCGAACCTTCGAAGGCTTAGCCAACAGATTTACAGTCTGCCCCCTTTGACCGCTCGGGAAACTCCCCGTTCCTGATGTCGGGCAGACCATAGCATACCCCGGAAAAGTGTGTCAACTCTTCCAGGGATCTTCGGAGACGATCCTCAGCAGATAATGTCCCTGGAAATGGCCCCCGCAAACCAATCAGATCCCTGTTGCACCAGAATATTCCGCCCCATGGATCCGGCAGTTCTATTCTTCTGGAAGGATCTCCCCCCGGACAAGAATCTCCACCCGACGGTTGCGATCCTGCTCGGCAGGGAGGCGGGTTACGGGACGGTTCGCTGCGTACCAGAGCGGAGTGACGTGCTCCGGCTCTATCCAGGAGGCCTCCTGGAGAATTGCCTGTTTTGTGTTGTGCGCACGATTTCGGGAGAGCTCCTCTCTTCCCGTTTCTGTTCCCGCGAGAGCACAATGCCCTTCGATGGTGATTGCCAGGTTCGTAATTGGTCTCAGGGTCGCAACAAACTGCGAAATCTCGTCGCGGGCTTTTTGGGTCACGAGGGGGCTGTCGGGAGTGAAATAGATTACCGTATCCCGGGAGACTGGAATCGGCTCGGGGGGGGGCGCTTCACCGGATTCACCGGGTTCGGAATCAGAAGGAAGGCCGGAAACGTCTGGAGGCGCGATCTCTTCCGGGACGGTATCATCCGGGGGAGGATCCAGCGACTCGGCCACGGGTGCCGAGTGTTCCGGCTCCCTCGCGGAATCAGAAACATCCCGGGAGGAAACTGCCTCAGGGATTTGCCCGGCCCTGCCCGGGGGAGGCGTAACAGAGGATTCCTTGAAGGGTGATACCAGAAAAAAACCCGCTATTCCCAGCAGGAGCAACACCGCCAGAAGGAACAACACCATGAACACTCGCCCCTTCCGGGGTGGAGAGATGTATTTTCGCAGGTCCAGAGATGCTTCCTGGCGATCCCCCCGGGACTGGAGAACGATTCCGGCCCGACGAAGGCCGTCAAAGTCACAGGAGACAGTGAATCTGGGCTCTCCCTTGGGTTGCCGGGGAAGATTATCAAGAAAGAACTCCCGGAGCAGAAGAGGTTCTGCATCACAAACCACGAAGAGCCGCACCCGGGCCTGACGCTGATTATCCACCAGGGTAGTCAGCCGGAGCGAACGGGAACACCGTCCCTGATCAAGAGGGACCAGGGGCTCTAATCGCCTTCGCTCGATTTCAACAGCGAGATATGGAACTTTGCCGTCAGAAGAACTTCCCACGACGCCCCTCCTTGCCCTTTCTTCCCCGATACCTCAAGTTCCCCGATACCTCAAGACCGACCTAGAAGGTGTGCCCGACCCCCACAGACAGATAAAAACGAGGCCCCCAGGTGATATCCCACTGCCTGTTTCCTCCGAAGGGCTGGCTCATGAACCCCATATCCACATAGGGTATCGCCCCCGAGGGGAAATGGTATTGCACCTCCATGGTTCCGTTCAGACCCACTCCCCGGGGATCGTCGCTGACTTCCTCGATGGTGGTGCGCCGATATCCAAACTCCAGCCCCGGTCTCAGGGAGAATGTCTCAGTGACAAAGTACCTCGCCCGCAGGGCGCCCCCAAACTCGGTAGTATCAAAACTGTTTCCCTTGAACTCACTGTCCCTAAACTCGCCCCGGGTGGTTGCTACGTACATTCCCACGGAAAGTTGTGGAACGATGTACATATCCAGATGTCCTCGAAGCAGCACATTGTTATCGGCTTCCATGTTTTCGTTGTCGATCTTGATATCACCTGGAAACCAGCGCCCTCCTGAAAACCCCACCTCTCCGGTGGCCTCCCTCGGAGAGGGGACAACAAAAGACGGGAAGAGGAAAAAGGAAAGGAACATAAAAGAAAGAAGACTCAAAAATGGAGCGGGACTTTTTCTGCCCGTCCTTTCGTCAACACCTGTCATGGCAACACCTCCCGTTTCATAATAGGGGAAGTAGGGAGGCGATCACAAGTGCAACCGCCTCCCGAAACGGGAGAAAAGGAAAACCTGGCTAGAAGATCAGATGAGCAAGACCTGCAATAACAGGGAGAGTAATAACAGTACGAAGCAGGAAAATGACGAAGAGATCAACTGCATTGACAGGAATGCGGCTTCCCAGAAGAAGAGCTCCCACCTCGGAAAGATAAATCAGCTGGGTCACCGAGAGAGCGGCAATGATAAACCGTGTCATCTCGCTCTCGATTGACATAGCAAGAATGGCAGGAATAAACATGTCGGCAAAGCCCACGACCATGGTTTCCGACGCCGCTGCTGCTTCGGGGACAGCCAGCAGATTGAGAAGCGGGATAAAGGGCATCCCCAGAATGGTAAAGAGGCTGGTGGTTTCGGCGATGATCAGTGCCACCGTTCCCAGAGCCATCACCACAGGGAGGACGCCAAAGACCATGTCCACGGCATTTTTTGCCCCCTCCGATGCCTCCCGGCGCAACGAGACCACCGTGTCAGCCTTCTTCACCGCCAGGGCCAGCCCCCAAGAGAAGACCGTTTTTCCCTGGGGAATTACCTCGGCATCCTGATCAGGCTCTGCACCATCGATGTAGATGTCTTTTTTCCATCGCAGGGGCGGTATGCGGGGCATGATAACAGCGGCGACAAGTCCAGCCACACAGATCGTGCCGTAGAAGGGAAGAAAGAGGTGCTCCAGATTGACCTGGGCCAGAACAACCAGACTGAAAGTGATGGAAACCGCCGAAAAGGTGGTGCCCACCACCGCAGCCTCACGCTGGGTATAAAAGGAACTCTCGTACTGCTTGCTGGTCAGGAGGATTCCCACGCTTCCGTCACCAAGCCAGGAAGCGGTACAGTCGATGGCGGAACGGCCGGGCAAATTGAAGAGAGGTCTCATGACTTTACTCAGGAGCGTCCCGAAGAGTTCCAGAAGGCCGAAGTTCAGAAGTAACGGTAGCAAAAGACCGGCAAAAAAGAAGACTGCAAAGAGGGTCGGCAAGAGTTCATAGAGAACCAGCCCGCCTGTGTCGCCGCTCCAGATTGCCTCGGGGCCCAGCTCGAAAAAGGTGCTTATAATCGCCAGCCCCCCGATGAGGCGTATTGCCACCCAGAGGGGGGACGGGTTCAGAAGGCGGTCCAGAAAGGGGCTTCGTTCAAGAAAGGCTGGTTTTATCAATTTTGTGGCCACCGTTGCCACCGCCATAATGGCGATGATTGCCGTTACCAGAGGAACCAGGAGATCCCCCATGACCGCTTTCAGGGCATTTGCCAGGATCGCCACGGGGATGGTGATATCGCCGGCAAACCGGATCGGTGCCATAAAAAGAAAGACTCCCGCCGCTGAGGGAAGAAGGAAGATCCAGAAGTTCTTTTGCTTCCAGAGAGAGGTGTTGGTTGTTTCCGGTGTATTCATCATCCCGGGAAATTACACGAAAAGGGGGCTGGATGCATAGAGGCTGCATAGAAGGTGTATATCAGCCTCATAACTTTCCGCGACGATACTTGATGAAATCGATGAAAACCCGGACTTCCCGGATCTCCTGGGGCGACAGGTCGGCCAGAAGAGCTTCTGTCTGCGGAGCCTCCTCTTTTGACAGAGAGCGCCCTGTCCCTGATCGGTGAAGAATTACCGATGCAACCGTTCCGGTGAAAGCCGCCAGGGCACCCACGCCGGTAATCATGAGAAGAATGGCAACAACCCGCCCCAGGGAACTCTCGGGAGAAAGATCGCCGTATCCAACGGTAGTAACGGTAACTACAGTCCACCAGAGGGCGTCGGAGAAGGATGTCATGCTGTTTCCCCGCTCCACCAGGTAAATCGAGACAGATCCCAGGGCGATCACTCCGAAGAGAATAGCCACCACGTAGGTGAGGACGTGGGATGTAAAGTAGTTCGATATGCGTCGTCGTGCCCGCATGGCCAGAGAAACCAGCCGGAGAAGCCGAACGAGACGGACTGCCCGGAGGGCGCGAAACTGGTAGACGGGAAGAATGGAGATCAGGTCAATCAGATGACTTCGTATATACTGTTTCTTGTCAGACGAGAGAAGCAGTCCTGTCAGGTAGTCCAGGGAAAAAAAGATGACGATTGTTGTATCGATCACGAACAAGGCCGGGTTCCGGGATATGGAAACGCGCCCCAGAAGATCAAGAGCAACCAGAGCGGCCGCGATCACGGCTACTCCTGGCTCAAGAAAGCGAAGGATCGGCCCTGCGACAAGACCCCATCGCAGGGCTGGCCCGGTCTGTTTGCTGGCTTCCTCTGGCATAGCCCCATGATAGGCTATCCTGCCAGAAGGTGAAAGGATCTGACCGAAAAGCTCCGCCTATTCCCACTCGATTGTGGCGGGAGGTTTTCCGGAACAGTCGTAGACCACCCTCCCCACCTGGGGTATCCCGTTGGTGATCGCGGCTGAAACGGTTCTGAGGAAGGCAGGCTCAAAGCCGTAGACGTCGGCGGTCATCCCGTCTGTGGAGGTTACCGCCCGCAGGGCTACCACGTTTCCATAGGCCCGACTGTCACCGGCAACACCCACGGACTGGATTGGCAGGAGCACAGCAAAGGCCTGCCAGATTGCATCGTAGAGACCGGCCGTCCGCAGTTCCCTGATGAAAATTGCGTCGGCCTCGCGGAGAATATCGCAACGCTCCCGGGTGACCTCTCCCAGCACACGAACGCCCAGGCCCGGACCAGGGAAAGGATGGCGACCAACGATCTCTTCGGGCAATCCCAGAAGACGGCCCAGGTCCCGGACCTCGTCCTTGTAGAGAGCTGCCAGGGGCTCCAGAATGAGTCCGGCCTCACGCTTCTTTTTGACCAAAGGGCTTGCCACGTTGTGATGGCTCTTGATCGATTTCGCCTTGCCTCCACTTCCGTGGCCACTCTCGATAAGATCGGTATAAAGCGTGCCCTGGGCGAGCAGGTAGTCCCCCGAGAGCCTGGAAGCAATCTCTTCCTCCTGAACCGAGATAAAGAGGTCTCCGATGATGTGGCGCTTCTTTTCGGGATCCGTTACACCGGCGAGAGCGGAAAGAAAGCGCTCTTCTGCATCGATCAGGTAGAGGTTTCGGGCCCCCAACTTTCGCAGGGCAGCCCCGATTTCTACCGATTCATCCTTCCTCATCAGTCCCGTATCGATGTACATGAGATGGACCTGCTCTGGAGGGAAGGTCTGAAGGAGGAGAGCTGCCACGACCGACGAATCGACACCACCTGAAATAAGGAGGAGGATCGGCTTATCCCCGGCCTGACCACGCAGCTCCTCCTGGAGCTGTCCAAGATAGTTCTCCACGGACCACTGGCGGCGAGCCTGACAGACTCCTGCGGCGAAGTTATCCAGAATTTGTATTCCCTGTTCCGAGTGGGTCACCTCGGGGTGGAACTGCAAGCCCACGAAGGAGCATTCCGGGATGGTGACAATAGCCGTTACCCCGTGGGAGGTGGTGGCGATCTCCCGGGCGCCCGGGGGCAGACGACGGATCGCATCGCCATGGCTCATCCAGGAGGTAAACCGCCGACTCACGCCGGAGGTGATCTCGTGGTTTGTTACGACCTCCACAGGAGCAGGGCCATACTCTCGCGTCTCGGCACGGCTGATTTCTCCGCCCTGGAGGTGCGCCGTTACGTGGAGACCGTAACAGATTCCCAGAAGGGGAAGCCCCTGGGAGTAGATACGCCTGTCGGGAAGGGGCGGATCGTCATCGTGGATAGATGAGGGAGAGCCCGAGAGGATAATTCCCCTCACCCCTTCGTCGAGCCATTCTTCTACCGGCGCGGTACCGGCCACGATCTGCGCAAAGATTCCCTGCTCGCGAATGCGGCGTCCGATAAGGTGCGTGGTCTGGCTTCCAAAATCCAGGATAACGATCCTGTCGGTGCCGGAGGGCGGCGTCAGAGCCGATCCTGTAGTCATACCTTTTCTCCCCATAGTGATCGTCGAACAATCGTTTGATTCCGCTGGTAACCGACGGAGACAATACTGATCGGCACTTCCAGGTAATCTTCGATGAAGGTAATATAATCCCGAGCCTCCCGGGGCAGATCCTCAAAGGATGAGGCCTCTCCCAGGGGGCGTTGCCAGCCGGGAAGACTTTTTGTCACGGGCCGGGCCCGTTCCAGAAGCGGGATTGAGGCAGGAAAATAATCCAGCGTTTGATCGTCGGTCTCGTAGCCGATACAGGCCGTTACTGTTTCCAGAGTGTCATAAACATCCAGATGGGTCAGGGCCAGGCTGGTAATCCCGTTGGTCCGGCAGGCGTAGCGGAGCGCCACAAGATCGAGATATCCGATTCGGCGGGGACGGCCTGTGGTTACCCCGTATTCGCGGCCCAATTCCCGAATGTGGGTCTCGAGTCCGTCCTGGTTGCGCCCGTCGAACTCGCTGGGAAAGGGGCCGTTCCCCACCCGGGTGCTGTAGGCCTTGAAGACACCCAGAACGTGATCGATATCACCCGGGCCAAGGGATGCTCCGCTGAGGGCACCCCCGGAACAGGAGGCTCCGCTCGAGACGTAGGGATAGGTTCCCAGATCGATGTCCAGAAGAGCGCCCTGGGCCCCTTCGAGAAGGACTTTTTCTTCTTCCCGGGGTGCTCCAGTGTGAATATAGGATGCCAGATCGACCATCAGGGGCAGGAGCCGATCTTTCCAGAGGGCCAGAAAATCCTGATCTTCCTGTGTCAGGGAGGCGATGTGTCGGGGCCAGGCCAGATCGGCCAGACGGACCCCGTCACGGTATGCCTTATGCGCGTAGGCGACCCCGATACCCCGACCGGTGGTACCGATAGGGTTTTCCCGCTCTTCTTCCCGCCGGAGATCCTCCTGGCGATGGCTTGGAAGAACCAGATGGGCCCTGTCGGAAATCAGAACCCGACCCTTCCAGGAAACGCCTTGCTTCTCCAGCTCCTCCAGCTCCGCAAAGAGCGCCTCGGGATCTATCACCATCCCCGTTCCGAGAATGACCACCGTGTCAGGGTAGATGATTCCCGACGGAACAAGGTGAAGCTTGTACGTCTTGTCCCCATGGACAATGGTATGGCCAGCGTTGGCGCCACCGGAAAACCGTACAACTTTCTGTACTTCCGAAGAAAGATAATCAACGATCTTTCCCTTGCCCTCATCTCCCCATTGCGCACCGATTACTACAACGTTCAAATTGTCAACTCCGGGAATAATTTTCCGGCTGGCGAGTCATGGAAACATCGTGGACGTGACTCTCCGCCAGGCCAGCAGCGGTAATCTTAACGAAGTTCCGATATTCCCGCAATTGCATCAGGTCGGCACATCCGCAATAGCCCATTCCCTTTCGGAGTCCCGTAACGAGCTGGTGCAGGTAGGGCTTGAGTTCTCCCTTGTAGGGAACCCGTCCTTCCACACCTTCCGGAACTGGCTCTTCACCCTCGGCCACATTATAGCGGTCGGCCCCGCCCTTTTTCATGGCTGCCACAGATCCCATGCCTCGATAGGCCTTGAAGATCCTGCCCTCGTAGAGAAACTCCTTGCCCGGAGACTCCTTGAGCCCTGCAAAAAGCCCTCCCACCATCACCACATGGGCGCCGCCGGCGATCGCCTTGGTGATATCACCGGAATACTTCACTCCACCGTCGGCAATGACGGGGACATTGTACTCCCGGGCCACCTCCACGGCGTCCATCACAGCAGAAAGCTGGGGAACGCCAATTCCGGCAACTATTCGGGTGGTACAGATGGAGCCAGGCCCCACTCCAACTTTGATAATGTCTGCTCCGGCCTCAATGAGACGCCGGGTTCCGGCACCGGTGGCCACGTTGCCACCCACTACAGGAAGTTCAGGATGACGGCTTTTTATGAGTTTGATCGTATCCACCACGTTTTGGGAATCACCGTGAGCAGTATCGACTACCACAAAATCAACCCGGGCCTCGAAAAGCGGTCCCAGGCGAGTCTCCACATCGGAGGGGGCCACGGCAGCGCCAACCAGAAGTTTTCCCGAAGCGTCTGTTGCCGCCTGAGGGAAAAGGCTGTGCTTTTCCATGTCTTTCACCGTGATCAGCCCCGTAAGATGCCCCTCTTCGTCCACCACGGGGAGTTTCTCGATCTTGTGCTGGTTGAACTTGGCTTTTGCACTGGCAAGAGAGGGGCGCCCCACTTCCACAACAGGGTCTCTGGTCATGACCTCTTCCACCAGTTGCGTGTTATCGGGAGCAAAGCGCAGGTCGCGGCTGGTGATGATTCCCACAAGACGCTCGCCCTCGATCACGGGAAGTCCGGAGATGCAGTAGAAGTCGACGATCTCCCGGATTTCTCCGATGGTCTGCCTGGGACCTACTGTGACGGGGTTCTCAATGATCCAGTTCAGGTGGCGTTTTACCGCACTTACCTGGCGAACCTGCTCTTCGGGAGGCATGTTTCGATGGATTACTCCCACACCACCCTCAAGAGCCAGGGCAATTGCCAGGTCCTGTTCCGTAACGGTATCCATGGCAGCGGCCATGATGGGAATATTCAGATGTATTCCGGGAGTGAGAGATACCCCGGTATCGGTATCCCCGGGCACGACCGAGGAAAAGCCGGGTTGCAGAAGAACATCGTCGTAGCTGTACTTTTCGGCGAACATGGGGGTCCGCCCGGTATTGTTTAAAGCGTCCATACACTACTATGCAAAAAAACGGAGCCGTTGTCCACAGGGTGAAATCGTTCTTCCCGGTTTGGGACCGTTGTCCACGGGAAGGCAGGTGTGGCACAATGGAGCGGTGAAAGAAACAACTCTTTTCCCCCTGGCCCTCTGCCTTCTTGGGGGCCTTGCACTTTTTTCCTGTACCGAAGTTCAAGAGTCCTCGGCCATCCCCCACCGCACCGAGGTAACGCTCCCGGGCGCAGCACCGGGCATTATCCTGGCCAGGGAAGAAACCCGGGCTGTTTCCATCCAAACCGAAGATGAAGACGTGGGGCTCCGGGTAAACCTCTCCGACGAATACCTGCTGATTTCAACCCACAATGTGAGTCTCACCATGAGCGAGCCCGATGAGCAGATTGTGGTGGTAAAACGGCGGGACGATCCTTCGGACCGGGTGCGACTCCTGGTGGCAATCTTTGATCCTCTGAGGAACATCTATCGCGTATCCTGGGAAGGGGTGACCGAGGCCACGGGTATGCGCTCTTTCTCGGTATCCACCATGGATCTGACGGGCGACCACCAGGAGGAGATTATTGGAACAGGCATTGATCCGGCAGGCAAGCAGACCATAAACGTCTTTCGTCAGGAGCCACGGGAACGTGGCCAGAGAGACCTTCTGTTTCGGGAAATCTTCAGCGGCACCACCGACGGAAGCATCGAAATCGCCGATCGTCGCCGTTCCGACGCCTACCGGACACTCCAGAGCACGGGCGAGAGCTTTCCTATTCTTCTCTTTCAAAGAAATGACCAAACCGAAGATCCTCACGATCTGATTCGGTCCGAATACCGATGGAACGCTGAGTCCGGGCAGTATCACCTGGCCCATCAGGAGGAACTGCCGGGAGTGCAGGCGGAACAGGCCCAACTACGCGAACTCTACGATGCGGATACGGCGGGAATGGAGCAATTTCTGAGCGGCCCCTGGTTTCGCAGCACCGAAAGCGCGGCTGGTTCCCCGGCGGAGCTTGCTTTTTTTGATACGGCAAACCAGCGGGTAAGCCTCTTTCACTCCGACGCTCAGGAGCAATACGAATGGGTGAACTCGTATAAAGCAATCTACCAGAGCGGTCCGGGGCTCCTTATGAATCTGCGCAATGCCGTACTTCGTACCGTGAGAAGACAGATCGCTGTAACCGTCCTGGGGACCGATACCATCCGAATTAACGTGGATGGCGCTGAATACTGGAATGGCCAGTACCAGCGGATGACCCCCGGCATCCAGGAGGGCACGGTCCGAAACCACCGGGTCTCCCGGCCGGACTTCATACTCCAGGGGGTCTACCGAAACGAGAACCACCAGGAGATCCTCTTTGACGCACCCCATTTTCGCTTCCGATCGGACCGCTTTGACTGGCGAGGAGGATTTAACCTGATGCAACCCGGGAGTCCCCTGCTGGAACTCAAGATTGTCGAAGCCACGGGAGACGCCTCTGCCGATGTGCTGTCTCCCGAAACCGGGGAACGGACCGCTTCCAGGGTGAACGGATCGTTCAACCAGCGCTATCGCCTGGAATACAGCGAAGAGCGCTCCGAAGACAGAGTGGTTCGGAGAATTCACATGACGCCAGTCGTTTTTACCGTGGACGGTCTGGTTGAGACAGGAGCCGCTCCGGTGGTCCTGGAACAGGTGGAGGAATTCCTGGAGGAAGCAAGCTGAGCAACTGCTCAAGCGAGCAAGATCAAGAGGAAAGAGTCAAGAGCAAGAGAAGCGAATCAGGGAACCAGGGGATCAGGGTTTGAAGACCAGGAAGCCCTCTATGCCTTCTTCCTTGAGGGCCACCACTGTTTCCTGGGCATCAGCCGGGAGGTATCCCTCGGGGAGAGTGACGATCACCCGGTAAAACCGGCCGGATCCGGTCTCGGCGGTCTCTATGGTTCCCGAAAACCCCAGGGCAGTGATGTCCCGCAACATGTACGATGCGTTCTCACGATCCCGGAAGCTTCCTGTCTGGATACCCATCAGTGGCGAAGCAGCACGGCCCTCCTCCGGTTTTTCCCCGGCAGGCCGGTCTTCCCCGGGAGGGGCGTCCCCGGGAGCACCTGGTTCCGGGCGACGATCGGCCATGGAAAAGCCTGCAGAACCCTCCTGAAAGATACGGCTCGGCAAGGGAGCCGCCACGACTGACCTCCTGCCCCCGCGAGAATCGACAAGGCGGTCTTCGGGAGAGAGTCCAAAGTGTTCAGCCAGGTCCCGGCGACTTCGTTCCAGAAGCTCCGCATCCTCAAGAACTCTGGCGATGTCGAACAAAAGGAAAAGTGCTTCGGGCTCGTTTTTCTGATCGGCCAGGGCGATCGCATGAGCCAGGGCTGTTTCGGTATCGCCGGCCAGAAAATAGGCCCTGCCGCGCAAGATGGCCCCTGCCCGCTGGAGACTGCGGTCTTCCGAAGAGGCTATCATCCGGGAAAGAATCTGAATCGCGCTCTCGGCCTCGCCCAGCTCCAGCAAGACCCCTCCGTAGCGCAGGGCAGCCTCGGCGAAATCGGGAATGCGCTCCAAGGCCTCCCGATACCATCGGGCGGCACTGGAAAAGCGGTGAGAGAGCTCGTAGACCTGAGCTGTCTCGAACAGGGCCTGGCCCTTCTCCCGGGGATCGTCTATCCCGGCAAGGCGGTCCTTCAGGGGCTCCAGAGCCTCTTCCAGGGATGACGCTCTCTCAAGAATGGCCTGAAGGGTCTCAGACCAGGATGAGCGTTCCCGGGCATCCACTCCCGGATGAGCCAGATGGGACAAAATCAGGACAAGTCCCACAAAGGCGCACCGCCTCCAGGGGAACCGCCCTTCTGGACCGATCCTGATGGTGCCGGCTGTTCTGCCCGATCCCGCTACGGTCATGACCCCCCCGGCAGACTGCGCTTCTTTGCAGTCTTCGCTGCCTTGGCCGCTTCCCTGGCCTGACGGCGCTCCTCCTTGCGAGATGCCGTGAGGGCTTTCTTCTGGTTCCGGATTTCCCGCTGCTCCTGCCGCTCCCGGCGACGCTCGCTCCTGTCCCTGGTTTTGCGGGATGTGGTGAACATCACAGCCGGAATGGTAAGGACAACACCGAGAAAAAACGCAAAGAAGAGGCTCAAAAAGACCGGGACATCCTGATACAGAACAAATCCCAGGGAGATGTCAGCAGTATGATCCAGATTGAGCCCGACAAAGGCAAGAACACATCCCAGGAGGACAAGATACAGTAACAGTTTCCAGGGCATAGACGATTCCTTCCGTTGCTTCAGTATATCACAGAATCCCCCGGGCCTTCTGACCCTGGGGGGATTCTTCCGGGGGGCGTGCCTAATCAGTGACGGAAACTTCGCTGTCCCGTGAAGACCATGGTGGCGCCGAAGTGGTTGCACGCTTCTATCACTTCGTGGTCCCGCAGGGCTCCTCCGGGCTGGAGGATCGCCGAGACCCCTTCGCGCAGCCCCACCTCAGCGCCATCGCGGAAGGGGAAGAAGGCGTCGGAGATCATGGTAGACCCCGGCAGTCCTCCCTGCTGTTCCCTGGCGGCCCGATGAAAGGGCTCCTGTTCCTCAGGCGAAGCAAGCTCCTCGATCCCCTTCCCCGTTTCCTCCAGGCACAACCGGTCGGCCAGTTTCCAGCAGGCCTTTTCCCGGGCGATCCGGGCAACGCCTACCCGATCCTGCTCGCCTGTGCCGATAGCCACGGTGGCCTCATCTTTTACGTATATTACGGAATTGCTGGTAACTCCGCTTTCTACAAGCCACCCGAAGCGCATGTCCCGGCGCTCTGCCTCGGTGGGCTCTCGTTCGATCCTGTAGGAGGTTCCCTGGTGCTCGGCCCGGGCAGGAAGAAGTTCTTCGTCGGGCATGAGTTTGGGTACAAAGGACCACTGCGCCACCAGCCCCCCATCGATGAGGCTCTTGAAATCAACAAACCGGTCTCCCACGTACTCCTGAAGACGAGCCATGTTTCCTACCCGGAGCACCCGAAGGTTCTTTTTTGTTGCGAAGACCTCCAGCGCTCCGGCGCTGAACTCGGGGGCCACCACTACCTCGGCGTAGTATGCGGCGATCGCCTGGGCCGTCTCCCGATCCACCTCGCCGTTCAGGGCTACGGCTCCTCCAAAAGCAGCTATCCGATCTGCCATGAGGGCCCGCTGGTACGCCTCGGCCAGGGAGCTTCCCAGAGCAACCCCGCTGGGATTGTTGTGTTTTACAATCACACAGGCAGGACGATCGGTAAAGTAGCGAAGGATGTTCAGCGCTGCGTCCACATCGGTGATATTGATCTTGCCGGGGTGCTTCCCGCTTTGCAGCAAATCCACCTCCGAGGCAAGCCCTCGACCCGGGGCTATCTGGTGCACCTGGCCCAGGACAAGGTTTCCGTTCACCGGGCGGTAGAGAGCTGCCTGCTGATCGGGATTCTCGCCATAACGCAACCCCTGGCGCTCACCGGCAACATCCCATGTCACCTTGCGGTAGGAGAGAGTCTGTCGCTCCGAGCCGGACCCGAAGGATATTTCCAGATCCTCGGGGAACCCGTCGGTATTGATGGTACGATACATACTGCGGCTCATGGTCACGCCTCCTTGGGGGAAATGTCGGTACAGGACTGGTCCGTATAGAGCGATGCCAGGTCTCCTGCATCGGCCGCCCGGGCCAGTTCCCGGGCGATAGCCGCTTCGTAGCGAGCTGTACAGGAAAAAACCTTTACTGCCTGGGCCAGACGAAACTTCAGCGATGTCGTTCCCTGGCCTTGACGGAGCTCCTGAAGCACCAGGGGATAATCCCGGGCACTGCAGACCGGAAGAACCCGAAGGAAGTTCTTTGCCGAGGCCCGGAGCATGGTGGGCCCCCCGATATCGATATGGGTACGAAGGTCTTCCAGGGTTACTCCCTCCCGGGCAGCGGTTTCCTCAAAGGGATAGAGGGAGCAGACCGTGAGATCGAAGGGGACCGATCCGGTTCGGGCCAGGTCGGCCTGATGGTCCTCGTTGTGAGATTCGCTGAGAAGGCTCAGGTAGACCCGATAGTCCAGGGTTTTCACCAGGCCCCCCTGCATTTCGGGCTGCCCCGTATACTCCGTGATGGATCTCACCAGGCCGGGGTCCCGGTCCCGCGCCAGTTTTTGAAGGAGCGTGAAGGTGCCCCCCGTGGAATAGATCACCAGATCGGGGATCTCCTGCCAGAGTCCCTCCACAAAGGCTTCGAGCCCCTCCTTGTCGGCCACGCTGATCAAGGCAGTCTTCAGGGGGACGCGATCGGTAACGGTTGTAACACGATTAAGATTCATGGGGTTTCTCCAGGGGCGGACGCCCGCGCTCTACATACGCGTAGGCGTCGTGGTTGTGAATACTTTCCTGGTTCAGCGCCTCTACGCAGAACCAGGGAAACCGGAACCGCTCTTCCACAGCGGTGGTAACCTCCCGGACCAGATCTTCCACAAATACCGGATGATCGTAGGCCTGTTCCGTAACAAACTTTTCGTCCACCCGTTTCAAGAGGGTGTAGAGTCCCGCCGATGCGCAGGATTCGATCAGCTCGATCAGGTCTTCCATCCAGAAGAAATCCTGCACCTCGGCCGTGACGGTACAGGTGCCCCGCTGGTTGTGAGCCCCCCGGGAGCTGATCTCGCGGCTGCAGGGACAGAGGGTAGTCACCGGAACAGCCACGGAAACAAAAAATTGCCGTCCCTGGGCACTCACACTGCCGCTGAAGCCGCAACGGTAATTCATCAGGCTGGGCTGCCGGCTCACGGGAGCTTGTTTTTCCATGAAATAGGGAAAATGAAGCTCCCCGAAGGCTCTCTCCGCATCCAGATACTGCCGCACCTCCTGGAGCATGTCCAGGAACCGGGGCATGCGGATCTCCCCGGCGTAGCGTTGAAAGACTTCAACGAAGCGGCTCATGTGGGTTCCCTTGTAGTCGTGGGGGAGGCTTGCGTAGAGGGCCAGATCAGCCACGGTGTGCTGCGTTCGGTGATCCCTGTCCAGAACCGTCACGGGGTGCGAGATGTTTCGGACGCCTACTTTCTGGAGGGGAATGCGGCGGGTGTCATTCTGGTTCTGGACGTCTACCACTCAGGATGTCCCCGTGGCCCGCCGTGCCTCGGCAGCACAGACGGTGTTGTGGAGAAGCATGGTCCGCGTCATGGGGCCCACGCCCCCGGGAACGGGAGTAATAGCCGAGGCTTTCTCCAGAAGATCCTGATACGCAGCGTCTCCCACCAGACGGTACCCACGCTTTGCCTGGGGGTCCTCTACCCGGTTCACGCCCACATCGATCACCACCGCTCCCGGTTTGATCATGTCAGCCGTGAGGAACTCGGGAGAACCCATGGCGGCTATCACGATATCGGCCCCTGCCGTAAGGCGGGCGATATCGCGGGTTCGGGAATGGCAGACCGTTACGGTGGCGTTTCCTCCGGGACGTTTGAGCGCCAGAAGCACCGAGAGGGGCTTGCCCACAATGTTGCTGCGGCCAATGATCACCACCTCTTTTCCTGCCGGGTCGTGACCCGAACGCTGGAGCATTTCCACCACACCCTGGGGTGTACAAGGAAGGAGGGCCGGAAGCCCCAAGAGCATCCTGCCCAACGAGAGGGGGTGAAACCCGTCCACATCTTTTGCAGGGTCGATGCGCTGGAGCACGCAATCGGCGTCTATGTGATCGGGCAGCGGAAGCTGGACCAGTATTCCGTCCACCTGATCGTCATTGTTCAGACGATCCACCAGCGCAAGGAGCTCTTCCTGAGTGGTTTCCCGGGGAAGGCGGAGATCGAAACTGCCAATACCGATCTTCTCGCAATCCCGCTCCTTGGCGGTCACGTAGGAGAGGCTTGCCGGATCGTCTCCCACAAGAACCACAGCGAGCCCCGGCTTGCTTCCCCGGGCTGTCAGGGCCGCCACGCGGGGTTCCAGCTCCTGGCGAATGTCGGCGGCGATCTTTTTGCCGTCTATGATCTGTGCTTTCATGATCGGCCTATTGTAGCGGAAACGCCCCGTGTTGTCAGGGTCTTTTCTGCGTGATAGTATCGGACTGTGATTTTTACCAGTCGACAAAGACAGCCACAGTGGGCTCTCGCTCTGGTCCTGACCGCAGCCCTGACCGCGTTGGGACCTCTCGGTTCGGCCTGTGCCCAGGATGAAGACGAAGACTTTCAGCCCACCTACGGGCGCGGGGACCAGATGATCTCCATGAACCTGGGGTTGTTTATTCCCCTCTTTTTTGCCGGCGGCCCCGATGGAATCAAGGACGCCAACTTGACCCTGGGCGGAACAGGCCACCTCATGTGGAGCGGGTTTCTCACCAACGAGATCGCCCTGGGGGGAGAGCTGGGGGGAATGTTCGCCTATACGCCCAACCGGAACGCCCTGTACATGATTCCCCTGGCCATGCGGCTTACCTATTTTTTCAGGGCCTACCCCTTTGAGTTCCCCCTCTCTATTGCGGCGGGGATGAACTTCAGCCGCTTCGACGGGGCTTTCAAGATTGATCCGATCGTGATGCCCGGCGTGGGGGCCTACTGGAACATGAACCCCGAGTGGGCCTTCGGGGTGGATCTCCGCTATTGGTGGGTGCCCCAGTTTTACAACCACGTGTCGGATGTCGACAACGAGGACAATCGTTTCGGGAACTTTATGTCCACCACCATGTCCATTCTCTACCGGTTTTAGGAGAAGACGCTTTATGCACTCTATAAACAATCCCACACAGAAGAGACATGCCCTTTCCCTCATGGCGGGCCGCAGAGTTCTTTCTCTCGGGGCGCTCCTGGCTGCCCTGATCCTGATTCTGGGCGGCTGCACCCGGGGGGAGACGGGGATCTTTGCCGATATCGAGCAGGAGGTGAAGATCAGGTCCAACAACCTGGTGGATAACACCTTTATCGCCAGCATGGCCGCCTCGGAGGACTACTTCTACGCCGTGGCGGGCACGGGGCTCTTCCGGCGCCCCATAAGCGGCAATACCTGGCGCCGGGTCAGCCCCAAAGACAGGCAAGCCTCGTCGGTGGCAGTGATTAAGAATGATGATGATGCCTACGAGGTCTACGTGATTCTCTCGAAGGATGGCAAGAATACTACTTTACGGAAAGCCACAGAGGATCTAGAGGGAGAACTTTCGTCCTGGGAGACCATTCTCGGGAGCGGCTCTTATCTGCCTGTTCCCAGCGATGTAGACAAGAAACTCTCCAGACTCACGGGGGTGGCCGCTATCGACCGCTCCAGCGACGACACGCCCGACACGCTGATCATCACCATGCGACAGGAGGGTGACAAGAAGCAACGCTACTTGGCAGTGAACCCGCAAGCGGCTGATCCTGAGAACAGGCTCATCCGCTTTGTCGGGTACGAAAATCCAGGGGACGATCTGATCCCAAGCACGCGCCCTCCAGGGAAGGCCTTTCTGGCGGATGACTACCTCTGGATCGCCAGAAACGGCCTTTGGTGGATCTCTTTAACAGACTTGAATGATGATACTTCTGATATCAAAGAAATAAGGGAGATAAAAGCCCCGCCAGCAAACCTGGGGGCCGTGGAGCCGGTAACCCACAATGACAATACCTTCCTCGTGGCGGCGACGCTCACGGGCAGGCTCTATAAATCACCGAACCTGGCAGGTGCTGATGACCCAGGAACCTGGGATAAGGACAGCTGGGGAACCTACTTTGGCTCCCGCAGCAGGGCCTTCGCGAGCCTCCTCTGGCTTCCAGATCGAGGAATATTCCTGGCAGGAACGATCAGCAACGAGAAGCCCAGCTGGGACCGCAACGGCTACTACCACGCCCGCCCAACCATAGACGGCGATGATTTCACCGGAGTCAGCTGGACCTCGGGCCGCGATATCAGCCGGAGTTACGGCTCGGCAGAGCTCTCCTCGGCTGCCGTGACGGGACTTATGGAACTGGGAGGGCTGGTCTTTGCCCTGACCGATAACACCGGCCTCTGGAGCACCTCCAGCTATAACACCGGAACATCCCCCACCTGGGTCTGGGAATAGCCCCCCCCGAAGAGCCGAAGGGGTACAAAAAAAGACCGCCTCTTGGGGCGGTCTTTTTTTGTTCATCTTCTGAAGGCCTTGCCTCAGGGCAACCCGTGGAGCACGGCACGAACCCGCTCGTCGGGGTACTGCCGGTCTATCTCCTCGGGAAGAAGCCCCACCAGCTCGTGGCTCAAGTAATGAATCCAGTGATCCTCTTCGGGTGAGTGAATCTCGTGTTTCCGGCAGTAGTAATCGGGCTGGATCGGCTGTTTTTCATCCACGTAGTGGCGAATCTTGTAATCGTGAACGGCGATCTTCACATCGGAACGGGGCAAACCCTTCTGGAGGATCACCTCCACCAGATGATTCACGGTCCGACCCGTATCAAAAATATCGTCGATCACCAGGATTCGATCGCCCGAACGCAGATGCTCGGGGCTGTAGGTCCAGCCGTCCACGCTGACCCGCTCCTGCTCGCGGATATCGGTGTAGGAACGAGCCACCACGGCGGCGTAAAAGACCGGCCGCTGTCCTCGCCGGACAAACTTGAAGTACTCGCTGATCACGTTCCCCATGTAGGCACCGCCCCGGAGACTCACGTAGATCACATCGGGAATAAACCCTTCCTTGCAAATCTGCTGGGCCAGAACGATCGCGTTGTTCCTGACCGTATCGTAGGAGATAAATTGCTTGCTGCTCATTGCTGAATTCCAATCTCGACAGTTTTGTCGTCACGCAGGAGTGAGAGGGTAACCTCGCGGCCGCCCTCATTGATCGCTCGATAGAAGTCAACCATGGAGGTTGTCTCCCGGCCATTTATACCAAGAAGGATATCCCCCACCCGGAGGCCTCCCGCAGCGGCCGGTGTTCGCCGCTCCACGGTGCTCACCAGAAGCCCCCGGGTCTCGCTGGAGAGGTCGAGATCGGAGCGCACCTCTTCGGTGAGGGGATACACCGAAAATCCCGGCCAAAGCCTGCGGTTCAACTCGGCTATCTCCTGATCCGATTCGCGCTCGGCTATCAGAACGTCCAGCCCCAGAGCCTCGCCGTAACGAATCACCGAGAAAGATGCTGCCTCTCCCACGGGCAACTCCCCCACCTCCAGGACCAGCTGGTCCGAATCACCGATAGGCACGCCGTTGAGGGCTACCACAAAATCTCCCGGCAGGAGACCTCCTTTTTGGGCAGGAGAGTCACGGAAGACGTGATGAACCAGCGCTCCCCGCCTGTTCGGCAGAGCCAGGGATTCGGCAACCTGCGCTGTGACAGAGCGGATACTCACTCCGAGCCAGCCGTAGCGGACCGCCCCGATCTCGATAAAGTCATCGATCGCACGCACCACATTATTGATCGGTATGGAGAAACCCAGCCCCATGCTTCCGCCTGTTTGGGAGGTGATCCAGGTATTGATCCCCACCACCTCGCCCCGGAGGTTCACCAGGGCCCCGCCGCTGTTGCCCCGGTTAATAGCTGCATCGGTCTGGATAAAATCGCTGATGTTCCCGATAGGGCCACCGCGCCGGTTCACAGCGCTCACAATGCCGGCTGTGACGGTGGACTGAAACCCGAAGGGGCTGCCAATTGCCAGAACCCAGTCGCCCACCTGCAGGGTATCGGAATCGCCCAGGGAAGCCAGAGGGATTTCCCGGGAAGCAGTAAAGGAGAGGAGCGCCAGGTCTTTGCGGGTATCGGTTCCCACGATTCGGGCGGTGTATTCCTCATCGTCGGTGGTCGTAATAATTATCTGGTCGGCCTGTCCCACCACGTGTTCGTTGGTGAGAACGTAATAGAGATCGCCCTGGCGGCGCACCACTACGCCCGAACCAATGCCCTGGGTACGAAAACTTCGCTCCCCCTCCTGGTCGTGGCTCTCTTCCTCCAGATAGGGATCGCCAAAGAAAAAATCGAACCAGGGGGCATCGTCTCCCTGGGGCATCGCCCTGGTGCGGACCTCTTCCACGTCGATTCGCACCACCGAAGGGCTGGCCACACGAGCCACGAGGCGAAAACTCTCCTGCAGCGCCTGGGGATCTGCCTGGGCCAGACGATCCCGGTCCCGGGCTGCGATCACGCCTCCCCGGTTTCCGTTGGTGGAACAGGAGAAGAGCACTGCCCCCAGGATCAGGCCCAGCAAAAGCCCCGTCAGGAGCAGGTTCGCCACAAAGAGCCGTCGGGGAGAAATGTGTATTTTCATAGACCCGCCTCGTTCTCCAGGGACGGCACGTCCTCCGAGGGGCGTCGGGTGAGAACCTCCACGCCCTCCTGCAGGATCGCCAGGGTATGCTCGAAATGGGCCGAGACCTTCCGATCCTCCGTAACCACCGTCCAGTCGTCGTCCAGCAGATCAACCTCGTCAACACCCAGGTTCACCATGGGTTCGATGGCGATAACCATGCCTGGCCGAAGCCGCGGATTTGGGCCCCGTCCCACGTAATTCGGGATCTGGGGATCCTCGTGAATCTCCAGACCCACCCCATGGCCACAATAGGGCCGGACCACGCCGTAATTGTGGGCTTTCACAGTCTTGTAGATGGCCCGGGAGATATCATTCACCCGTTTTCCCCGGCGGGCCGCCTCGATCCCTCGCTCCAGGGCTTCCCGGGTCACGCGGAGAAGCTCTTCCACGGCAGGGTCCACAGTACCCACCGGGACTGTCACGGCGGAGTCGCTAAAAAAACCCTCGTAGTCTATGCCGCAATCGATGCTCACCACGTCACCTTCCACCAGGCGACGTGCTCCGGGGATTCCGTGAATCACCTCGTCGTTCACCGAGGTGCAGAGCGCACCGGGAAACCCCTGATACCCCAGAAAGGCAGGTCGTCCTCCCAGAGCCTGGATCTCTCGCTGGGCTATGAGGTCCAGTTCTCCTGTGGAGATGCCCGGCACCACCTGAAGCTGAATTTTCTCCAGCACCGTTGCCAGGAGTCGGCAGGAAGCACGGATTCCGGCGATCTCTTTTGCTGTCTTGATACGAATCATCGAAGAGGAGCGTAGCACGTTCAATCCCGGGGCGCAAGAAGTGCGCGGTAGCTGTAAAGGGATTCCTCGTCGGGAGTTAGGCTGATTGCCCGGTCTGTCAGACGACGGGCGTCCCTGGGGCGGTCCTCCAGGCGGGCCTGTTCTGCCTGGAGCAACAGGATCCGGGCTTCAATCGCTCCACGCACCGCAGGGGGAATCGACGCGTCGTCGAACCAGCGGCGAAAGCGCTGAATCGCCTCGCGAGCTTCCTCAAGGGAAGAATGCCGGAGCGCAAAAAGCGACTCGTTCCAGTGGGCCGCCCAGACCGAGACGCTGTCTCTCCCGGCGGTCATGCCCCCGCCGGCAGAACCATCGGTTTCTCCCGCCTGCACCACACGATCGCCCACCTCCGGAAAAAGGTACGGCACCACAGCCCGCGCCCGCGCCAGGTCTCCCTGATCACCAAACTCGATGAGATGAAGCGCCGCTGCCCAGGAGGCCCGATGTGGTTCATAGCGCCGGCGCAACTCCGCCAGCCCCGATGCATCGCCCCGGAGCAGCAGGTGACGAGCCAGAACCCCCGCCACCTCGAGTGCTTCGGGACGCCAACTCAGATAGCTCCAGAGCTCCTTCTCCCGCCGTTCCGGCGGAGCCAGGGAAAGAGATCTTTTCCCATCGGTGCTTCTGCCTGCGCTATCTGCATGGTGATATTCCGTCAGACGGTATCGCGCCAGATGGGAAAGGAGCCACAAGGGGGGATTCTCCCGGAGCTTCTGTTCATCGAGTGTGGCCAGAAGCTCTCCTGCCCGAAGCCATTCACCACGACCCGCCAGAAGCGAGGCCCAGAGAAAGCGGTAGTCAGGGTTTTCGCCGTGGTACGCGCTTCCCCGTTCCAGAACCGCATCGGGCCGGGATCTCCCCTGACGGGCCAAAATAATCGCTTCGTTCAGAAAAGGAATCGGAGAGAAGGCAGGCTCCACCGTCTGGAGTTCCCGGTACAGCGCAAGAGCCTTCTCGATCTGGCCCTGCCGCGCATGGGCATCAGCTTGAATCAGGAGCATCCCCGGGAGCACCGCTTCCCGGGGAGGAAGAGCCCGGAGCTCCCGGAAGAGCCAGGTGTCATCTCCAAGCCAGGCCGAGAGGAAGATCGCTGCCCGATGATCCACAGGAACGGTTCCCTGGGGGGAGCGTGCAAACTCCCGAAAGGCCACAGCTCCCCGTCGGGCTCGGGAAAGATCCCCCGCCGCGGCTGCTGCAAGGGCACTGTTTCGGGCAAAGGCCGCTACCCCCGTGGCCTCCCAGGCCTTCCACAGCGAGGAAGGTGCAGGATCATCGAGAGCCCCGGTGACGCTCCTGATCAACGGGGCTTCGGGATGATCATCGGCCAGTTCCAGCAAAGCAGCCCGGGACCGGTCGGGTCGATCGGGGTCGAGGACAGAGAGGATTTGAAGGATCTGAAGTTCTTCTCCGAGAGGCCCCTGGATTCGCAGGTACTCCCGTGCGCCCTGATAGTCGCCCCGGCGGACCGCTGCGTAGCTTCCTATTTTTCGCCAGATCAGGTCCCGGGGAAAGGACGAAACCGCCGCCGCTGCCAGATCATCCAGGGTCCGCCAGCGTTCAGCTTCCGGCTGCCGCCAGGCCAGGCGAAAGAGCTTGTGCCAATCCCGGGATGACCGGGCAAAGCGAGCCGCCTCGCGCAGGACCTCCTGGTACGTCTCGTCGTGGCGTCCATCCCGGTCCAGGCGCTCTGCCCGTGTCAAAGCCTGGTCGAACGCCCGGGTTCGGCGGAGATTCGTCAGGGAGCGGGTTATAACCAGCGTCGACCCCAGGGCCAGAAGAAGTGCAGCGCCCAGAAAGACCAGACGCCACCCCCGGGAACCCCGGAAAAGTCCCCGCACTGCTACCCCTTGCTCTGCAGATCCCGGCGGATACCGTCGAGAACACCGTTAATAAAGCGGTAGGCCTCGTCCGTGGATAGCTCTTTTGCAAGCTCCACAGCCTCGTCTATGGTAATCTGGGCAGGAAGATCGGGCTGGTACATGAGACAATAGGTGCTCATTCGAAGAATCGCCAGATCAACCTTGGCCAGCCGATCGATATCCCAGTTGGTAAGATGTTCTGAAATCGCTTGATCCACCGGGGCGAGATTCTCCAGTGTTCCCTGGAGAATCATCCGGGGAAAGGCGAGATCATCTTCACGGGAAGGGTCTGACCAGGAAAACTGCAGCAACACCGGGAGATCGCTGACCCCTGTATCCCAGCTGTAGAGAGCCTGAACCACCAGTCGCCGGGACTTTCTTCTGGATGCCATAGCTACCAGTCCAAGTGCTCGGGGAAACGGCGAATTTCAGCCTCTTCCATCAGTTCTTCCAGAGTTGTCTGGATCGAATCCTGAAAGAGGTCCTGCTGGCGTTGAGAGAGGATATATCCCCTGATCTGATCGCGAACCGTCATGGTCTCTCCCGGCAGGAGCGGGTCATCGAGCTGAAGCAACCGGGGACTGCGCCGGTCGGTGATCCGCACAATGTGGAGCCCCACGTTGCTTTCCAGCACACCCGAGACGTCACCCTCTTCCAGATCCAGGAGGGTTTCCACAAAAGAGCGGCCCAGGCGACGCCGGGCCTCTTCGTCACCCCGGACGAGATAGCCAAAATCCCCCCCCGAAAAACTGGTATCATCCAGAGAAGCCCTCATCTGAGCCTGGAAGGTAGTCGTGCCACGCTCAATATTGCGGGAAATCTCGGCGGCCCGCCTTCTGGCTGCCTGTTGCGCCGCAGTGTCACGGTTCCGCAGGTCAAAAAAGAGATGTTCGAAACGGGCCATGGCAGGATTAGTGAACTGCTGTGCGTTTTCTTCGTAGACCTGGCGGATTTCGCGGGCGGTGGGTTCCGGGATGGTTCCGAAGGATTCCCGGGCCCGTTCCATGATGAAGCGCTCCTGAATCAGCCGGGTGCGAAGCTCTTCCAGGTAGGCTTCCCAGGTCATTCCCATTTGATCACGCACCAGACGACGAAAGTCGGACTCGCTCACGGGACGGTCCAGTTGCTGCCGTTGCAGCTGGACAGCTTGTTGCACTTCCTCGTCGGTGACCCGGATCTGGGCGCGCTCTGCGGCCTGGCGGATCAGGACGTCGCCGATCTGCGCCTCCAGAACCTCTTCCCGGTTTTCCCGGGAGAGTGTTCGGCCCAGCTGCCGCTCCAGAAGCTCCGTCTGCTGCCGAATCTCCCGCTGGCCAATATTTACCGTTTTGGTAAGCCGCACGATTGCCACGGGCCGATCCAGGATCTGGGCTGCCGCTTCAGGGACACCAGCCGTTCCAAGTAGAGCCAGTGTGAGGAGAAGAAAAAGTCCCCCTCCAGCAAGCCTGTTATTTCTCTTTTTCGCTATTTTTTGTATCATACAAACCCTTACCTTCCACATTACCACGTATAGCCTTGCCAAGACCAGAGCACCCGGAAGCACTCGGGCCAATCCAGGCTTGAGCATATCAGGCGCAACAGAAGGGCACTATATCACAGGAACCCCTTCAGAGCGCATGCGAGAGTCCTAATTCCTGTTGTATTTTTCTCACACCCGCCAGGCGGGGATCCAGCGACAGGCCCCGTTGCACATTGCGCAGAGCCCCGCGGCGATCGGCTTTCTTGAGACACATCTCCGCCGCGATGCGGTAGAGGAAGGCTCTGTCTTTTCTGGAAAAATCCCAGTCCACAGCCTGATAGAGGCAGGAGAGAACGGTGTCAGGATCCTCCATGGAAGGCAATCGAAAGCACAGAACGTGTCGAAGATGATCGAAGACATCAGCCATAAAATGGCGGAAATAGGGCTTGTGCTGCTCAAACCGAACGATCGCTGCGAAGAGTTCAAACGCCCGGAGATACTCCTCACGGCTTTCGTATTCTTCAGCAAGAAGGAACGCGCAATCCATGAAATCTTCCCGATCGAGATATCGGGCCAGGTCAAAATCTCCCGTGGCCAGAAAGACACTATAAATCTGGAGCGCCTCTTCGGGGTTATCATGAAGCAGATCGTAGAAAATCAGCCGAGCCTGCGATCGGGGGTCATCCCGTCGCTGGCGAAGAAAGTCAGGGTAATTGAACTCCTGCCGCTCTTCCCGGCGGCAATATCCCCGCAGCCGGTCGTACTCCGCCCGTCGATGGGGATTGCCCAAGGTCTCCCAGGCAGCGACAAGCTCCTTGATGCGCTCCACACTCTGAACTGCACCGTTGTGCAGATCAGGGTGGGCTGCCTTCACCTCCCGGCGGTAGGCCCGGCGAACTTCCTTTGGCGTTGCATCGGGCGAGACGCCCAGGACAGAATAGTGATCCTTCACCGGTCACTCTTTCACCGGTCGATTTTCAGGCGGCGAACCACCTGATCCGCCTCCTCCCGGGAGCGAAGAATTTCCGAAAAGCGGAGAAAGAGCCCCTCCCGTTCCATGAAATCCATCAAACGCGAAAGTCCCCGCTGGGCCCCGAAGGGCGCGTTGACCACGAAGGCAAAGCTTTTCTTTCCCAGAAGATTTCCCGCCTGAGAGAGGAACTCCCCGATCCGGGAATCGATCCGCCCCCGAAAGGGGGACGTAACCGATGTACCCAGGACCAGATAATCGTAGACGGTCAATTTGGTATTCCGCGACTGATCGCCGTCGATCAGCGTGACGGCATGCCCCTGTCGCTCCAGAGAATCAGCTACTCCCTGAGCCAGGTCCCGTACCTTGTTCCTCTTCGCTCCGGCAAAAAAGACTACCGCTACCCGCACAGATTGTTACTCGCTCTCGGCAGGGGCTGACTCTTCGTCAAGAACCCACCACTCGACCGAATCCCCACGCTGCGCCTCAAGCCGCCGGGCGGCAGCTTCCACGTCTCCCCCGTCGGGGGTGCGGTTCACCCAGGCAAGCCCCAGGGAGCTGACCAGAAAGAGCGTTGCCAGAATACTGGTAATCCGGGTCAGAATATTTCCGCTCCGGTTTCCCACCTGAGAGGCTCCGCCTCCGCCAAAGATCCCGCCGAGACCGTCACCGCCCTCTTCCTGAACAAGAATGATCAGAATAAGCAGCAGAGCGCTCACAACGAAGATAATCATCAAAAGAATACCAAGAAACCCCATCAATACCTCACCTGTCGAATTGTGCTATGGGAACAAACGTCTCCGTCTTCAAGGATGCACCACCGACAAGGGCTCCGTCAATATTGTCACGGCCCATTAAGCCCTTAACATTGTCCGGTTTTACCGATCCACCGTACTGAATGACCATTTTCCCGGCTTCATCGGCTCCGTAGAGGGTGGCAACGAAGTCCCGGATTGTCTTGTGGACCGCATCGGCGTCGTCGGGGGTTGCTGTTTTTCCCGTTCCGATAGCCCACACGGGCTCATAGGCGATCGTTACCTTGTCCAGTTGATCTGCCGTGATTCCCTTGAGGCCTTCCCTCATCTGGGTCTCTACAACCTCATCGACCCGGTTGGCTTCACGCTCTTCCAGAGTCTCTCCCACGCAGAGAATAACTTCCAGACCTTCCTGAAGGGCCAGATGAACCTTCTGGTTGATCAGGGCATCGCTTTCACCGTAGCTGTGGCGTCGCTCGGAATGGCCCAGAATAACCACAGACACGCCCAGGTCCTTCAGCATCAGGGGAGAGATCTCGCCTGTATGAGCTCCGCTGGTAGCAGGCGCCATGTTCTGAGCTCCCAGGAGAATATTGCTTCCCTGAAGAACTGCCCCAACCGTCTCGAGAGCCGTAAAGGGCGGAGCCACCATCAGCTTGTGGGGAACGCCGGCAAGCTCGTTTTTCATAGCCTGAGCCAGAGCACCCGCTTCGGCCCGATTCATGTGCATCTTCCAGTTTCCTGCGATAAAAGGTGTTCGCATAGGGTTAATCCTTTTTTGTCAGTCTGTTGTATCGGGCCGCAAACCGCACCGCAATGCGGATACGGTGCGGCCAGAAAAATCAGTCTTGGAGAGCTACGATTCCGGGAAGCGTTTTGCCTTCCAGAAACTCCAGAGAAGCGCCGCCGCCGGTAGAGACGTGACTCAACTTGTCAGCAATTCCGAACTTGTTGGCCGCAGCGACGCTGTCTCCGCCACCAACAACGGTAATGGCACCGGACTGGGCGATCGCTTCGGCCACCACCCGGGTTCCCGTGGCAAAGGCCTCAAACTCGAAGACCCCCATGGGGCCGTTCCAGACAATTGTCTTTGCCGTACCAATCGCCCTGGTGCAAGCTTCGATCGTTTTGGGTCCGATATCAAGGCCCATCAGATCAGCCGGCAAGTCCACGCCGTCGATCTGACGGGGCGCAGCTTCGGCGTCGAACTCGACGGCCGCCACATGATCAAGAGGAAGGATGACCTGGACTCCCTTGGCTTTGGCTGCCGCGAGAAAACTTTTGGCGGTATCGATAAAATCCTCTTCCACCAGGCTCTTGCCGATCTCGTGACCTTGCGCCCTGAGGAAGGTATACGCCATACCTCCGCCGATAATCATGGCAGCGCAGTTGGGGACCAGGCTTTCCAGGACCGCGATCTTTGAAGAAACCTTGGCTCCACCGATGACTGCCACCATGGGCTTTTCGGGGCTCTCCAGGACGGGCTGGAAGAAGGAAATCTCCTTCTCGATGAGAAGACCGGCGCAGGAAGGCAGAAAGCGGGTAACTCCCTCGGTAGAAGCATGGGCGCGATGAGCGGTTCCGAAGGCGTCGTTCACAAAGACATCTCCCAGGTCCGCCAGATTTTTTGCAAAATCCAGGTCGTTCCCGGTCTCTTCCTTGTAGAAACGGACGTTCTCGAGGAGCATCACCTGCCCGGCTTCAAGAGCCCGGGCCTGTTTCGTCACAGTATCGCCAATAACATCATCGGCCATTGTCACAGGAGTCCCCAGGAGCTCGCCCAGCCGTGCTGCCACCGGGGCGAGGCTAAACTCCGGTGCGCGGGCACCTTTGGGCCGTCCCAGGTGGCTCATGAGAATCAGGGATGCTCCCTGTTCAAGAATGTACTTGATTGTGGGAAGTGCGGCGGTGATTCGCGTATCGTCGGTTATCACTCCGTCTTTCAGGGGAACGTTGAAGTCCGCCCGCATCAGAACCCGTTTCCCTGCCAGGTCGGCGTTTTTCACGGTACGTAATGCCATGGTTTTCTCCTTCAGGATGTACCAGTTGTGCTAGAAATGAAAAGGGCCCGGCTGATCTCTCAGGAACCGGGCCCAGGATGTGTTGTGGATCAGACGAGCTTCTGAGCGAGCTCGACAACGCGGCAGGAGTAACCCCACTCGTTATCGTACCAGCTGAAGACTTTCGCCGTCTTGCCGTTCACCATGGTGCTCTGGGCATCGAAGATCGAGCTGTGCTCGTTGTGGATGATGTCCGCCGACACGATGGGATCCTCGGTGTACTCCAGAATGCCCTTCATGGGGCCTTCGGCGGCTTTCTTCATTGCAGCATTGATCTGCTCTACCGTAGCCTCTTTCTTGAGGTTTACCACCAGGTCCACGATGGATCCCGTGGGAGTGGGGACACGCATGGCACCGCCGTCGAGCTTGCCGTTCAGCGCGGGCAGAACCTTACCCACAGCCCGGGCTGCACCGGTGGTGGTGGGGATGATGGACATGGCACCGCTGCGGGCGCGACGAAGATCCTTGTGAGGACCATCGAGCATCATCTGATCGTTGGTATAGCTGTGAACGGTGGTCATGAAACCGCTCTCGATACCGAACTCCTCGTCCAGAACCTTGGCAATCGGGGCCAGACAGTTGGTGGTGCAGCTTGCGTTGGATACGCAGGTGTCTTCCGGCTTGAGATCATCGTCGTTTACACCGAGTACAACCATGCGGTCGATAGCGTCCTTGGAAGGAACACAGAGAATGACCTTTTTTGCAGGATACTTGGCGTTCTTGATGTGATCGCCGTAGCCACCACGCTCGCCCTCACGGGTTACAAAGACACCGGTGGACTCGATCACCACGTCCGGAGCGGCTCCCCAGGAAATATCCTTGGGGTTCCGATCGGCACAGACCTTGTAGGATTTTCCGTTCACGATGAGGTTTTCAGCATCGTACGAAACGGTGCCGTCGAACTTTCCCTGAGTGGAATCGTACTTCAGCAGGTGGGCCAGAGTTTTTGTGTCGGTCAGATCGTTGATAGCAACAACGTCCACGCCCCGCTCAAGGGCGATCTTGAAGACGTTCCGGCCGATACGGCCAAATCCATTAATCGCAATTTTCATATTTTCCTCCTGATGCAGGTTTGCTTTTCAGTCAAGGTGACTATAGAAAAAGATTTATCGAATGTCAATCGAAGCGGAGCAGGAAGACCCGGCAGAAACGGAGGAACCCTCCCGGCCACCCCGATCAGCGCAACCGGAAGAGACGTTGCAGAAGCTCCGGCGAGAGGAATCTATCGACCCGGGAGGGGGGAGCCTCCTGCGTCGGGAGAAACCTTCCGGGGGGGGCTTCTTCAGATTCGCCCTCCTTGCCCGGACGAACCAGCGCCCCCGGAACAAGGGCATCCACCCCTCCCTGGGGGCGGCTGTAGCGCGCCTCGGCCAGGAGATCGTCCACAGCAAGGACCCGGGCGGTTCCCAGAAGGGCTCCCCGGGAGGAGGATTCCCGAAGTTCCAGAATTGAATCCGGCTCGATCCCGTCGGCAGCGCCCAATGATACAAGAATCAGATCTCCCCGGCGCTGCAGAACCTCTCCGGCAGGAAGAACCACAGCACCTAGAGCCGCAACAAGATCCCGCAAGGCCCTGTCGATTCGATCTACCCCATCACGGGTGAAGACAGCGGAGAACAGCTCGTTTCCCGTGGATTGCTCCAGCAGAACCGCCTCCAGAGAGACCGTTTCCCGAGAGAGATCCGTCGTCAGAAGCAACACCAGCTCGGCCCCCTGCTCTCTGGCTATAACCAGGGTTTCCACGGGAGTCCTGCCCGCAGGGACGACATTCCGGAGGGAGATGTTTTCGTTCATGGCCAAAAGAGCCCCGGCGTACTCGCCGATGTGCCGGCTTGCTTCGGGCTCTCCAGTTTCGCGGGTCTGGCCGTGGTGGATCGCCAGAGATACACGCCGCCGGGGTGCGGTAAACTGGTCAACATGCCATCGGCGGGCTACAGAATCCCGGAGAAGCCGCTCAAAGATCTCAATCCGGTCCGCCAGGAGACGGGCTTCTCTCTGATCACTCTCATCGCCGTGGGTGGAAACAATTTCCAGCTCCTGGAGAAAGCGGCCCCGAAACCCCTGTTTCCGGTACAACTCAGCCAGACTGAGGCGCAATTCCCGATGAAAAGGGTTGAGCTGGAGGCCCCGCCGGAAATGGCGTTCGGCCTGACGGTGGAGAAAGCGTTCCTGGAATTCCTGTCCCGACCGGAGATACACCTCAGCGGCACTGTGACGTCGGGGACTATCCAGGGGTTCCTCTGCCAGAAGGGTGTTTTCCAGAGCGATACGACTCAGCTCGTAATCGGGACGAAGACGCTGCGCCCGTTCCCAGCTGCGGTAGGCCGTCTCCAGATCTCCCTGACGGGCTGCCAAAACGCCCCGGGCGTACCAAATTCGGGGCTGCTCCGGATCAAGAGAAAGGAGGTGCTCGTAGTGCTCCCGAGCACCCTCCATATCTCCCTGTCCCAGAGCGGTTTGGGCAAGCACCAGCCATCCTTCCTGAAGTTCGGGGGCCAGGCCAACGGCGCTCCTGCCGTGAAAGAGAGCCTCCTCATAACGCCCCTGATCCAGAAAAAACCGGGCAGCCAGGAGCTGCACCGAGGGATCCTCGCCGTGATACTGCAACGCCCGCGAGAGGTACCGACGGACTGCTACGGCGTCTTCCCGAGCCAGGGAGGCTTCCAGAAGCGCTGTCAGGAGGAGCCTGCTCTCGGGAAACCGCCGTTCCAGGGATCGCAACTCCGAAAGATCCTGCGAAGCCTTCCCCTCGGCGAGATCCAGCAGGGCCATTCCGATGAGGGCCTCCTCCTGATAGGGCTGCCGGGCCAGGACGGCCCGATACCGTTCGCGGGCCTGATCAAGGCGGTCCGTCAGAACCAGAACCTTCGCTTCCAGAAGATCGAGTGCCACTCCGGGATAGCGCAGACGCCGAGCCTCCTGGAGGTGATCCTCTGCCTGTCGATAGTCTTCAAGCCAGAAAAGCGCCTCGCCCAATCCCATCCGGGCAGCTCCGTACCGGGGATTTGCTTCCAGGGCCTTCCGGAACAGGTCTGCCGCAGCCAGGATCTCATCGCGCTCGTAGTAGATCACCCCCCGCCGCAGCGCTTCACGGCCCCGATGGACCTGCTCCGGCGGGGTTTCAGCCAGGATGTTCTCGCCGATCCAGAGCGCCGGGACCAGAAAGAGGACCAGGAAGAGCGGGAAGCAGACCCTCTTCGGCTGCCTCTTAACGCTCGTCATTGCGGGGAGCCTCGTCGGGTTTCACCATCACTTTTATCGTTTTAATTTTGTGACCATCCATGTCCTGAACGATAAAATCGATATTGTCGTGGGAGACTTTCTCAAACTTGACCGGTATCTTCCCGAAGAGATCAAAGACGAACCCCCCCAGGGTATCGTAGTCATCATCTGGCAGAGTAATCCCCAGGGTCTCCTCCATATCTTCCAGGTTGATCCGGGCATCACAGAGGTACGTATGGTTTCCCAGCTCCAGGAGGTCTTCCCGCTCGTTATCGAACTCGTCCTGGATATCTCCCACAATTTCTTCAATGATGTCTTCCATGCAAACCAGGCCTGAGACACCGCCGTACTCATCCACGGCAACGGCGATATGAACGCGCCGGCGCTTCATCTCCCGCAAAAGGCCGTCCAGACGCTTGCTTTCGGGAACAAAAAAGGGCTTTCGCAGAAGCGTGTCCATCCGTATTGTCTCGCCGTTTGTCAGATACTGGAGCAAATCCTTGGCGTAGAGCATTCCCACCACGTTATCGATGGTGTCCTTGTAGACGGGAAATCGGGAGTGTCCTGTTTCGGCGATTCTGGAGACAAGCTCCTCTGTAGGGAGATCGATACTGAGAAAAACCGAATCGATCCTGGGAACCATCACCTCCCGCACCGTGGTGTCGGCCAGGCCATGAATACCCTTGATCATTTCCCTCGTCTCCTGATGGAGCGGGGTTCTCAGGGCATCGTCCTCGGCCAGGAAGGATCGCAGCACTTTAGAGACGAAGGTCGGGCGTTTCAAAAGAGCGTCTCCGGAATTTCGCACACCAGTTTCTCCTGAAGTTGTAGCATTGGTTCCCGGGAAAAATCCCGTGTTTCGTGGGTATGTCCGGCAAGGTGCAGCAGTGCGTGGACCGTTACCCGACGCAGCTCTTCCTCCAGGGGGACGGAAAATCTTCGGGCCTGGCGCTCCACATAGGGAAGGTCTATTACCACATCGCCCAGGGCCGGAGCGGGCCCCGAAAGCTCCTGATCGCCCCCGGAGGGAGGAAAACCGACTTCACCGGAAGGATCGCCGCCATCAAAATCGTCCCCACCGAAGGAGAGCACATCGGTGGGCTCGTCCAGCGATCGGTACTGCCTGTTGAGATCTTGCATAAAGGAATCATCGGTGAGCAGAAAAGACACCTCCCGCCCCGTCAGTTCCAGCCGTTTCAGCACCAGGAGAACGTAGCGCTCCAGAGCTGGTATCCAGGGTGGCGGCTCCAGATTCTCCGTGCGTATATCGACGCCAGTTTCCGAACTGGCCTGGTCCGGGTCAGGATCTTTCTTCATCGTAGGCCTTGATAATATTCTGGACCAGGACACTGCGAACCACGTCCTCCCGTCCAAGATGAATTACAGAAATATCGTCCAGGTCTTTGAGTATCCCCGCCGCGTGAAGGAGCCCCGACTGGACCCGGCGCGGCAGATCCACCTGGGTTACATCACCGGTTATGGCGGCGCAGGTATTTTCCCCGAGCCGGGTGAGAAACATTTTCATCTGCTCCCGGGTCGTGTTCTGGGCCTCGTCGAGGATCACGTAGCAATCTCTCAGACTGCGGCCCCGCATATATGCCAGAGGAGCAATCTCGATCATGTTCTGCTCTTCCAGACGCCGCAACAGGTCCGCCGGAATCAGATCCTCGATAGCGTCGTAGAGAGGCCTCAGGTAGGGACTGATCTTCTGAGTCAAGTCGCCCGGCAGAAAACCAAGGCTCTCGCCCGCCTCGACCACAGGACGCGTCAGAACCAGCTTGCGTTTTTGCTTCGAAAGCAGCTCCCGAAGGGCGTGGGCAACGGCAAGATAGGTTTTGCCGGTACCGGCGGGGCCGATCAGAAAAGAGAGGCTTTTTTTCTGAAGGCTTTCCATAACCCGCGCTTGTCCGGCTGTCCTGGGAAAGACTCTGGACCTGGCCAGAGGAATCTCCAGGGAGACCTTGCGCATACCCTCCAGGCCAGCCTGGTCGTTTTTGTCGAGATTGCGGTGGATCGCATCGATTAAACCGGCATCGGGCTCGTGGCCACACCGGCTCTGTTCCTGGAGCTCGCTCAGGAGCGAGACGAAGCGCTTTTGCATCGTCTCATCGGGACTATCAAGGATCATCTCGTTCCCGCGAACCCGCACAGGCGCGGCAAAGAGGTGTTCCAAATGACGAATGTTCCTGTCGTTTGCTCCGCATATTTTTTGCAACATTGCACCGTCCGAGAGGACCAGCGCGGTAGTATCTGACAATCCATCTCCTCTGCTGTGTAAGTATAGGGACACCTCTCGGATGTGGTCAAGCAAAACCCGGGGCCACCTTATTTCTCCCGGGGCTTTTCCTCGGGTCTCCCCGAGACCCCACGAAGCTAGTCGACAAAATCGATCTCTCCATCTTCGATGCGTATGTTTCTCTTTATCTCCGGCACGGGACGCCATCGAAAGAAAATAGTCACCACGCTTCGCCATTCGTAGCGGGACTGCCCCCCCACCGTTTCCAGCTCGGGTCGCCCGGAATAGCCAAACTCCAGCTCCCAATCCTCAAGATCGTGAATAGCAGAAATGCTCAAGGAATCGATCTTGAAGGCAGTCTCTTCCCGGGCCTCCCGATCAAAGAGGCTCAGACTGTCGGCAAGATCGGAAAGCACATTTCGACGAGGCCGCTCCACTTCGTCAGCCAGGGAGGGAACATACTGATAGAGAAGATCGTTGCGGCTTCGTGCGGCTATGCGAAAATCCAGAAACCGGTGTATGGAGAAGGTTGCTCCGTAGTCGATCAGGAGACTGCTTGAAGTATAACGCTGCAAATCGATATCCAGAGTCACCCTTCCGTCCAGAGTCAGATCTACCCTGCGATGCCACCATTGCACCTGCTGCTTGCCCCGAAGGTCCACGGTCAGGCGGGTCCAGTGAAAATCATCGCTCTGATCAGAGACCCAGCCCTGGAGAGGGTCAAAATCATAGCCTACAGTCCGTCGGCCGGTAAGTTGAGTCTGCAATGGTCCCAGCCGAAGTGTGCTGCGCGAGAGGACCAGCTCGGTCCTGTCCGGGTCGTGCTCAAGGCGTTGCTCCAGCCGGAGCGATTGGTCCGGAAAATAAAGGGTGTGATTCTGAACGAAGTTATCAGCCTTCCACCGATCATTCCGCTCCCGATAGCCCCCGGACAAACGGGTAGTCAAAAACCCCCTCTCCAGTCTCAGCTCGCCCAGATAGGTCCTGTCCCGGGGAGGCAGGTCCGACGTAGCTGTCAGGGTTTGAGTCCCCGACCAGACCTTCCACTGAAGCAGGGCCCTGGTCTGGTGGCGAGTAATATCGGAGCTGTCCCAGCGACCCCATCGACCGCGGTAGACGGGGTCACCCGAAGAATCGAGCTCGGAAAAACGATGGTCGTACATTCGTGAGGAAAGGGAATAGCGCAGGGAGCTGCTCTCCAGGCTTTCGTAGCCCCGCAGGGGGAAAAGATCGATCTGGCTTGCTTGGGTGGCGGTGAAACTCCGGCCCCGGTAGGTGTTGAGTTCCTGGCGGTTCCGCTCGGCATCGCTCATGTCACCCATAATTTCCAGCGACTGGTGGCGCTGATCGGCCGAGAGGGTTGTGTTCAGGGTGACGATACGATCCCGGGACCGGGCGTTCAGGACAAGCCGCCCCTGGTTGCGGATTTGCACGGTGCGGTAATGCCAGTCCAACCCCACGTCTTCCGCCGTGTCCCAGGCCCCGCTATCGGTGAAGAGATCCTGTCGAACCGTGGGGTTCAACCGGTATGTAAGGGTAATTTCTCCGGCCGAGGCATCCCTGATACCTCTCATGGAACCAATTCTGTCGGGAAGGCGAAAATCCTCGTCATCCCGGGGATCAGGTTCTTCCCTCTCCTCTTCCCAGGGGGGCCTCAAGGCAGGAGCGCGGTCCTGCGGGCTCTTTTCCTGCCTTTCCTCTTCTGCGTCAGTCGAAGGGGTTCTTTCCCGAAGGCTTCCCTCGCGGAGTCGGAAGAGCTCCCCCTCCACGGTCAGACCCAGATCGGGAAACGTAACGGACTGGGGATAAAAAAACTGCTCCTCGGGACTCTTATCACTCTGGGGACGAAGAACCGCCTCGGGCAGATCCTTGTCGGCCTTGCTTCGCCAGGCGACACGAGCCCGGGCAGGAGAAATCGAGAGAGATCGAACCCAGGGGCGAAGATGACTCACCGAGGGGTTCCAGGTGAGGTCTGCGTTCCAGTTTATGGAATTCACCGTGGCACTCTCCGATGTGTTGTCTTCAGAGGAGGGGCTCAGAAAAGCTCCCCAGTCGATTTTCTCGCTCCGATCATGAAAGTCCCGGTGGAACTCTGTATCTGAAAGCATCATCATATCAAGATTGAACCGGACCGTTCCCGCAACTCCCTGGAGATGAACCTTGGATTCGTAGCGGAAGGGCACGGGAACTCCCAGAAAAAACCCTTGATTCCAGTGCTGCCGGGCTTCGCCCTCTTCTACGTAGTAGCTTGAGTAGCGGCCGTTTTCAAAATAGATGTTTCGCGACATACCCAAACCCAGCCGCCAGTCAAAACGGGAAAGAGGGCCCAGTTTGGGCATCGATGCAGCCACGCCCAGATATCCTCCGAGACGTGTATAGAGATCGGCCATAACTTTCAGCATCCAGTCCGGACGGGTCTCTTCCTCGGGTGGTGAGTCGGGGATTCGGAGGAAAAGCCCCTGTCTCTCGCGTTGCGAGTCCCGAGGAGCTTCGGTGAGACTCATGATCGAAAAGGGGGCATCGCTCTCTTCCCGCTCGCCATAGAAGTAGGTGGTGGTAAAAATAAAGGACCCCTCCCGAGTGCGGGACCCCGCCACGGGATGAAAAAAAAGCTTGTCTCCAGGAAGAAAAAAATAGGGAAAATAGAACATGGGAACTCGCCCCACATGGAGGACGGCGTGGCGCAACCCCCATTCACCGGGAGCAAAGATCCAGATCCGGTCGGCCTTGAGGCTCCAGTTGGGTGGGTCTGCCCGCGATGAGGTAATCGTCCCTCCCTCGACAACCAGAATATCCCCGGGGGAGCGAGAGATCTTCTCACCTTGTACAAAAAAAGTTACATCTTTTTGGTCGACCTCCTGGATTGACTCGGTTACCCCCTGGATAAAGACACCTTCCCAGGTGTCGATCTGGAAAAGCACCGAATCACCCCGGAATCGCTCGTCCCCGTCCTCGCGCTGGACCGTGTAGACAACATTTCCACGAGCGTTCAAGAGGGATTGATCCGTATTGATGAGAATCTCCTCGGCCTCTATGGAATGAAACACACCTTTCTCTTCCACGGTCAGCAACACCCCGCCCGACAAACGAAGGGTTCGCTCGTCCACCTGCTCCATGTCAAAGAATCGTGTTCCCCGGGCCCGCTGAATGCGGAGAACCGATCCGGCAGAATCGGTCTGTGTCGGTTCGGCGGGGCTTCGCCGGACCTGGTAATGCTGGAGTATCCGGTCTTCAATCTGCCGCCGGGATCCCCGGGTGCTGAGTCCCAGCGTTGAGGCCCAGTCGAGAAGCTCCCCCTGTTCAGCGGTCTCCAGATCCTGAAGAAGCGTTCTTTTCAGCAGCGGAGGGAGATCTTCCTCCGCTGCGTCACGCGGTGTTTCGGGAGACCCTTCGGCCACGGGGGGATATCCGGTTTCGGTCACTTCCTCTGCATCGACAATTGCCCCCGGATTAACGAGCGCACACAGAGCGGTCAACACAATGAAGAAGATGACCGGGCGAAGCATCAGGAGACAAGCTTCCCCTGTTCCCGACGAGCCAGGGCCTCGGCGATGAACCGGCCTGTGTGAGAACCGCCCTTTCTGGAGACTTCTTCGGGGGTTCCCGTGGCAACCACCTGGCCTCCCCGGTTTCCTCCTTCCGGGCCCAAGTCGATCAGGTGATCGGCCTGAAGAATGACGTCCAGATTATGCTCGATCAGAATTACGGTGTTTCCTTTATCAATCAGGAGATTCAGCACTTCCAGAAGCTTTTCCACATCGGCAAAATGGAGGCCCGTGGTGGGTTCATCCAGAATATAGAGCGTTTTTCCGGTACTTCGCTTGCTCAGTTCCAGGGAAAGCTTCACCCGCTGGGCTTCTCCCCCGGACAGAGTGAGCGCGCTTTGGCCAAGTTTGATATAATCAAGGCCAACGTCACAGAGGGTATCCAAACGCCGTTTGATCTGGGGAATTGCCGAGAAAAAATCACGCCCCTCGTCAATGGTCATTTCCAGCACATCATGGATATTTTTTCCCTTGTACCGGATGTCCAGGGTTTCCCGGGTAAAGCGTTTTCCGTGACATACATCGCAGGTGACATAGACATCGGGGAGAAAATGCATCTCGATCTTGATCGTTCCCGCCCCCTGGCAATGCTCACAGCGACCACCTTTGACATTGAAGGAAAACCGCCCGGCCTTGTAGCCCCGCGCCTTGCTCTCGGGTAATTCTGCAAAGAGTTCTCTGATCGGGGTAAAGAGCCCCACGTAGGTGGCGGGGTTGGAACGGGGAGTCCGGCCAATGGGGCTCTGATCGATATCGATGATCTTGTCGATCTCCTCCCAGCCCTCCAGGCTCTCGTAGGCCCCTTCCCGATGCTGTCCGCCCCGCCGGTTCACACGGTTCTGCAGGGCAGGACAAAGAATGTCCGAGAGAAGCGTGCTCTTTCCGGATCCTGAAACTCCGGTGATGACGTTCATCGCTCCTAAAAGAAATTCTGCCGAGATTCCCTGAAGGTTGTGTTCCCGGGCTCCTCCTATGCGGATTACGCCCCCCGTTCCCGGACGACGTTCTTCCGGGACGGCCAGACTCTTTGCTCCCGAGAGGTATGGTCCTGTGACGCTGCGGGGATTATCCATGAGCTCCCGAGGAGTCCCCTCTGCCACGATTTCACCGCCGTGAACTCCGGCGCCGGGACCCAGGTCAACAACGTGATCTGCGGCAAGAAGGGTCTGTTCGTCGTGCTCCACCACCAAAAGCGTATTTCCAAGATCACGCAGGTGCAGGAGAGTTTTGAGAAGGCGTTCATTATCGCGTTGGTGAAGGCCGATGGTGGGTTCATCGAGAACATAGAGCACTCCCATAAGTTGCGACCCGATCTGCGTCGCCAGGCGAATACGCTGAGCCTCACCTCCCGAGAGGGTTGCCGCGTTTCGATCCAGGGTGAGGTACTCCAGCCCCACACTTTGCATGAAGGACAACCGCGCCCGGATCTCCTTCAGAATCTCGGCAGAGATCTTGCTTTCGTTTTCTGTGAGTTCCAGGGAATCAAAGAAGTCGATCGCCTCCGTCACGGAGAGCGCCGCAATCTGCTGAATGCTCTTTCTGTTAACCAGTACCGCCAGGGACTCCGGCCGCAACCGCTGACCATGGCATTCGTGACAGATCCGCTCGGTCATAAAGGACTCGAACCACTCGCGCATCTGTGTGGATGCTGTTTCCCGGTAGCGGCGTTCCAGGTCGGGAATAATCCCCGGGAACTGGCGGTGATATTCGACACTCCCTTCGTCACCAGGTTTCTCGTAGGTATAGCGCAGGCGTTCCGTAGTGCCGTAGAGAATCTGCTCCATGATCTCCGGTGGAATCGTCTCCAGGGGCTGGTTCAGGTAGAACCCCAATACCTCGGCCAGAGCCTGAAAGCGGGTACGGTACCAGCGGGCCTTCGGATTATAGGGTTTTATCCCATGCTCATCGAAGGAGAGACTTTTGTCAGGCATAATGAGATCAGGATCAAACTCTTTCGTTACCCCCAGACCGGAACAGGCTTCACAGGCTCCGAAGGGGCTGTTAAAAGAGAAGAGTCGCGGTTCCAGTTCGGGAAAGGTTACGGTGCTGTCGGGATAGGCGTAGTGTTGCGAGAAAGACTTCTCATGATTTTGCCCTTCCTCATCTTCATAGAGAATAATCACCGTTCCCCCGGCCGCATCCAGAGCCGATTCCAGGGATTCCACAATCCGCTCCCGCTGTTCGGGGCGTATCTTTACCCGATCAACCACGATTTCAATTGAGTGAGCCCGCTTTTTATCCAGCTGAATATCCTCATCGAGGGAGATGATCTCCCCATCAATGCGGACCCTGATAAAACCACTTCGGCGCGCATCGTCGAGGACCCGCTGGTGGATGCCTTTACGCCCTCGCACAACCGGAGCAAGAATTACAAGGCGGGTTTCCTGGGGCAACGCCAGAATACGATCAATGATCTCGTCAACGGTTTGCTTCTCTACCCGTTTCCCGCTTCGAGGATCATGGGGGATGCCGATGCGGGCAAAGAGAAGTCGATAATAGTCCCAGATCTCCGTTACTGTTCCCACCGTTGACCGAGGGTTCCGGTTTGTTGTCTTTTGCTCAATAGAGATGGCCGGCGACAACCCCTCAATGTAATCTACCTCGGGCTTGTCCATTCGTCCCAGAAATTGCCGGGCATAGGCCGAGAGGGACTCCACATAGCGCCGTTGCCCCTCGGCAAAAATCGTGTCAAAAGCCAGCGAAGACTTGCCCGAGCCACTCATGCCCGACACTACGATGAGAGAATCCCTGGGAAGGGAAACGTCGATATTTTTGAGGTTGTGTTCCCGCGCGCCTTTTACAAAGATCCTGTTCATAATCGTTAACAGTAAACCTACCCCATGGAGGAGGTCATGGCAATTAGGACGGGTAATCTTGCGGATCTTGAGTCCGCACAAATCCTGTAGATCCTATAGAGCCTGCAGGGCCTGTAGATCCTGTAGAGCTGCCCTCAAAGACCGGGCAGACTCGGCTCCTCGGGAATCACTCGATGCATCCAGGGATTCAGCCAGAAGCGAGAGAATCTCGCGGAATTTCGAGGTTTCAAGAAAACCCTCTACTTCGGGATAGGCCTGCGCCACCAGGAAAAATTGCTTCAGCGTGGTGAACTCAAAATCATACCGTCGATCGATAATTGCATCCACGGCCCTGCTGGCCACAATAACAGCGGCAAACAGGAGATGCTCCACAGCCAGATCGATATCCCCCGGCTGCGATGACTCCAGAAGGTCCGCCCCCCGCAGTCGGTGCGCCTCCGAGACCTGGGGGTGGTGGAGCCGGTAGAGCACAAGAACCCGGTCAAGACCACTTCGATACAGAAGATTTCTCATGGCGTCACGCTGACCCTCGTCGATCGTGCGGGAGAATACCGGATCGTCCCGAAGGATGTCCAGGAGCTGCTCCTCCCGAAGAAGACGGGCCTCTTCTCCGTCGAGATAGCTGTATATTTCGACCAGTTCCAAACGGAGACGTATGTGTTCTTCCGGGATCGAAAGATGGCGGCTCATCTCCAGAGCCTGCCGGAAAGAGCGTATAGCCAGATCCCGGTCGCCCGCCGCTTGATGAACCCGGGCAATTCCTGCGTGGGCTTCCGGAAAGAGGGGGTGTTTGGCCAGGGCCTGCCCGTAATGCTCCAGCGCCCGGGCATAGGATCTGCTTCGGTAATAGCGCTCGGCGATTTCGTAGAGAACCCAGGGCGGCCTGCCATGCTCTTCAGAAACTGCAGGGAAGGAAAAGACCCCCAGGAACAGAAAAAACAGGATAATTGACGTCCCAGGGGATCGCCTGCTGCTCCAGGAGACAGCCTGACCCATTCCGGCATTCACGAGAGAAACGATCCTCATACAGGGTATATCGGCAGAAAAGAGAGAGAACAGAAGGGGACGGATCAGCACAGCCTCCGATCCATCCCCCAGGGGTGGTCTTCGTTCGTTAGCCCACGAGCCCGAGCATAAAAACCATGACAAAAAGCGCCACAGTCTCTACCAAACCAAGGACAAGCAGGTAGTTACCGAAACCTTTGCCGGTTTCAGCCAGGGCATCGGAAGCAACAGCACCAGCCTTTCCCTGGTACCAGGCAGAGAATCCCATGGCGATACCACCGGGAATACCCGCGCCGATGAGCAACCACGGATCCGCCCCCGCCGCTGCAGCTGCTGCCAAAGCGTTCATGAGGATGAGACCGTAGATCGTCTGCGTGAGCGGTGCACCAACGAAGGCGATCAAAAGAAAGGGAGCAGGCTTGTTCTGAATGAAGGCCTTTTTCCACGCTCCAACAGCTGCCATACCCGCCGTTCCTGCACCCAGGGCGGAACCCATCGCTGCAAAGGCAAGAGCCGATCCGACTCCAATTTCACCAATATTCATGCGTCACATCTCCTTGTTGAATGAATCCTAACGCGTTTTGAACGGGGTGTACTCCACCCCGGTCCATTCCATTCCTAAATGCCCGGAAAACTCGAGCATATTCAACCGTACACCGTGAACGACCACAGAGAGAGCCCCCATAGCCAGGTTCAGGGTGTGTCCCAGGAACAATATCAGCACAGCAGCTACGATGCCGCCGACACCGCCAAGACCTTCCGCGACTCCTCCTGCCATGCTGTTGAACGCTTCGGCTATTGCCAGCGTTGCCAGTCCTACTGCAAAGAGCCGGATGTAGGAAATGATATCCGAGAATGCGCTGATACTATCAAGTATGGTAGTAATGATTCCAGCGACTCCCCGCCCTACTCCTGACAGAAAACCCTTGCCCTCCTGCTGCTCCCCGAAGATGATGACCGCAGCGAGTCCTCCCGCTATGAGAGGGAGCGCAAAATCGGGCATGGGGTATTTCTCGGGATCGATCACCAGCTGCAACACCAGGTAGTAGAGCCCCAGCACCATGGAGAGCCAGCCCAGTTGCGCCAGAGCAGCAATACGCGGGCGCTCCCGGAGTCCACGAAGGAACTTCCAGATATGAGCTATCGAGAGATGCACCGTTCCGATGATGAAACACATATACTGGATCATCTCTGTACTGGTCTCGCTATCGATCGAGATGCCAGGGATAACAAGAGAACGGAACACCGGCAGGTTGTTGAAGGGAGCATAGCCGAACCAGTTGCCGGTAATCGCCCCCCAGACCACCGTGGCAGAACTCAGGACGATCATAAGGATCGAACCGTTCCCAAGAGGCCGTCCGGCAGCACGCGCCTTCAGCGCAGTATAGATCGTCCCTCCCAGAAGGATAGCTCCGTACCCGGCATCCCCGATGATCATCGCGAAAAAGACCACGAAGAACAGGAGAAAAAAGAAGGAAATATCCAGCTCGCGATATCCGGGAACGGTCCCCAGCAGGTCAAAGACGGGCTGGATAATCCGGACAGGCTTGGGATTTCGCAACTGCGTGGGAACGTGCTCGTCCTTCGAGGGATCACGCACCACTACTCCCCAGCCATTCTCCTTGGCCGCAGATGTGACCGCATCGACCTGATCGAAGGGGACAAAACCGGTAATCCACTCCAGGGCCCGATCGTGTTCCATGGTCTGGGCCACCCGGGCAAACTCGAGATCCTGCTCCAGTTGCTCCTGAGCAGCCAGCAGGAGAGGAAGATCCTTCTGACGGGCTTCCGCTTCAGCATCGATCTCCGCCATCTCCCGATCCAGCTCGGTCAGGGCTTCCCTGATCTCCCCAGTGGAGCGATCAGGAAGCGGCACCCCGGCCAGGCCTTCAGGAAAGCGGTCCGACCCGAGAGCGACGGCTACAGCCCGCACAAGGCGCTTGTTCTGACTCAACACCGTGACGTTGGGCAGCTCCGAAAGAATTTCCCGGGCTTTATCGGCAGGAGCCTCGAAAAGGCGCACCTCCACTCCCCGGTCCCGCAAATCTGCAAAGACCTGGGGATCCAGCTCTCCCCACGGCTCCAGGCGCTCAAGTTCCCGCTGAAGACGATCCTGCTCGTCTTCCAGTTGAGCCCGCCGGTCTGCAGATTCAATCAGTTCCTGGGCAATATCCAGGGCAGGGTCCACCGCCGCATCTCCCTGGTGAAGAGCCTCAGCCGCTTTGGGCCTGGCCTCCGGCGACGGGATGATCGAGATGGCACGATCGATATGATTTTTCTGTTCTCTCAGCTGATCTCCGGAATCGACGTCGGTTCGATCTGTAAAGACATGAACCACTCCGAGGTCACGCAAGGCCTGGAGTGTTTCCGTGCGGGCAGAGCGAATCGTTATAACGGAGATCTTCTTCATCTGTGTTATCATGATGCCGCCTTTAGAAGATTGCGCTTTGCAATCTTGCCGCGAACAACGGCAGCAGTTTGCTGATCCCCAAGGTAAATCTGGATCATCCGGATATTATCCTTGGTCTCGGGAATCTTTACCTTTTCAAAGAGGTTCACCCGTTGTGTGGTTGTTCGAAGTTCTTCGCTCAAGAGCCGCAACTGTTCCTTGAGAAGAAGGAGCTTCGCCTCCACCTCCAGCATGGAACGAAGCATTTTGACTCCCTGATCAACCCACAGCGGCGTCGTGACAAGATCCCAACGCCGGTCAACAAACTGCAGATCCTCAAAAACCGGAATATCGATTCCCGCGATATTCCCCTGGGAGGTCTCGATCCGTTCTACCTCCGCGTAGGGAGTAAGATCCAGACCGTCAGCGTAGACTCCTACCCAACGATCCAGATCTTTCCGGATCTGTTCTTTCTCCCGGACCAGGACGTCGTATTCCTGCTCAGCCTGGCGGATTACCATCTGGAGCTGCTGCTTCTTCAACTGCAGCGTCGGCAGATAGCGTTGAAACCGCTTGAGCGCGTCCTTTTGTTTCTTCAGTTCGTTTTTGGTCAGCTTGACCATCAGGCTGTCGCCTCCCGGGCCGAACCGGCGCTGTCAGCCGGCCAGAACTTCTTGATCAGCTCTGTTTTCAACCCCGTCTCCTGGGGCTCAAAGCACTGGGCAAGAATGTCCCACCCTCGATCCAGCGCCTCTTCCAGGGGAATGTTCACCGAAAGGTCCATCATGGTGCGCTCGAAGATCTCGCCGAACTTCAGGAGCTTATCGTCCCAGGAAGACATGTGAAATCCCATGGACTTCTTCTCCTGGCTTTCCTTGTAGTTTGCATAGAGCTTGATCATGCCGTCCATGAGCGCACGGTGGTCATCGCGAGTATTGTCGTTCACCAGCTGCTTGAGCCTGGAAAGCGATCCAAAGGGCTCGATCCGTCCGTTTCTCAGATAGTACTGCCCCTCGGTGATGTAACCGGTGTTGTCGGGAACGGGGTGAGTTACATCGTCGCCCGGCATCGAGGTGACCCCCAGAATGGTGATCGAACCGGCGCCCTCGAAGTCTACAGCCTTCTCGTAGCGCGCCGCCAGCTGACTGTAGAGATCCCCCGGGTATCCCCGGTTGGAGGGAACCTGTTCCTGGGTGATGGCGATCTCTTTCATGGCGTCGGCGAAGTTGGTCATATCCGTAAGGAGCACCAGAACCCGTTTTCCCTTCAGGGCAAACTTCTCGGCTACGGCCAGGCTCACATCGGGAACCAGCAAGGCCTCAACGATGGGATCGCTGGCGGTATGAACAAAGAAGATCGTTCTCGAGAGGGCTCCGCCCTCTTCCAGGGTATCCCTGAAAAAGAGGTAGTCATCGTACTTGAGACCGATCCCTCCCAGAATAATCACATCGACCTCGGCCTGCATGGCGATTCGCGCCAGGAGCGGGTTGTAGGGCTCACCGGAGACACTGAAGATCGGCAGCTTCTGACTCTCCACCAGGGTGTTGAAGAGATCGATCATGGGGATACCTGTTCGGATCATGTTCCTGGGGATAATTCGCTTTGCCGGGTTCACCGAAGGCCCCCCGATCTCGATCAGTCCCTCGGTCAGCTCAGGACCGTTATCCCGAGGCTGACCCGAACCGTTAAAAACACGTCCCAGAAGGTTGTCCGAGAAAGAAACCTGCATGGGATGACCCGTAAAACGGACCTCGTCACCCGTGGAGATCCCCCGACCTCCCGCGTAGACCTGGAGGCTTACCTCGTCACCGCGCATCCGGATAACCTCAGCGAGAGATTCCCCGTAGCGGGTGGAGACCATCGCCAACTCACCGTAGCGCACGCCCTCGGCTTTCACGGAGATGACGTTTCCGACGATTGATTCAATCCTGCTGTATACTTTACGCATATTTCCCCCGATTCCGGTACACTTCCTGCGCCTTGGGCTCAAGTTCTGAAGAAACGGTGGAGAAGAGATCCCTCATTTCCTGTTCCAGGTTCTTGAACGCATCGGATTGCCATTCGGCGCTGTTGTAGTCGATAAACTTCTGCCTCAACTTGTAGAAAAAGTCCCTGGCCTCATCTTTGCTCTCGATAACGATCTTGCTACCAATGATATGGAAGACCAGATCAAAGATATGCCGCTGCCGCTCGGTGCTGACCGAGGAATCGACGGGGTCGAAAGCGTTCTGCTGAAGGTAAACTGCATCGAGGAAGTCCCCCTTCAGGAAGAGGATATAGTCGTCCACGGCGGTTCCTTCTTCTCCGACGACCTTCATCATCTGCCCTACCTCATCGCCCCGGAAGAGGACGTTTCGAGCGTACTCGGTCATACCGGGATCGACAATTCCCCGGTATTTGCTCCAGCTGTCCAGGGGATCAATGGCGGGGTATTTCCGTGCATCGGAACGACCCCGGGAAAGTCCGTGAAAAGCGCCTACTACTTTCAGGGTAGCCTGGGTGACAGGCTCCTCGAAGTTACCACCGGCAGGACTTACCGTTCCGCCGATGGTGACAGACCCGGTTGATCCGTTCTTGAGGCGCACCAGTCCTGCCCGCTCGTAGAAGGCTGCGATAACCGACTCAAGGTATGCAGGAAAGGCTTCCTCGCCGGGGATCTCCTCGAGACGACCCGACATCTCACGCATGGCCTGGGCCCAGCGGCTGGTGGAATCGGCCAGAAGAAGAACGTTCAGGCCCATCTGCCGGTAGTACTCGGCGATGGTTACGGCCGTATACACCGAGGCTTCCCGGGCAGCAACGGGCATGGAGCTGGTGTTACAGATAATAACTGTCCGTTCCATGAGAGATTTCCCCGTGCGGGGGTCTGTCAACTCAGGGAACTCCCGAAGGGTCTCTACAACCTCACCGGCCCTCTCGCCGCAGGCGGCGATGATAACCACGTCGACCTCGGCATGACGACTGGTTATCTGCTGGAGCACGGTCTTGCCCGCTCCAAAGGGGCCGGGGATACAGTATGTACCACCCCGGGCGACAGGCAGGAAGGTATCAACAATCCGCAAGGTAGTAACCATGGGCTCTTCAGGACGAAGCCGTTCGGCGTAGGCATCGATGGCTCGTTTTACGGGCCACTGAAAGACCATGGTGACTTCGTGGAGATTGCCCTTGCTGTCCTTGAGAGTGGCCACAGTCTGGTCTACGGTGTAATCTCCCGCCTCGGCGATCGTTTCCACCGTGTAGGTATCGAACATTCCCAGGGGCACCATGATCCAGTGCTCAAAGATACCCTCGGGGACGTGACCCAGCTGATCACCCCGCAGGACAGTGTCACCCGGTTTTGCCGTGGGAGTAAAACTCCATGTTTTATCGCGAGGAAGGGCCTGCAGATAGAGTCCCCGCTCCAGAAAGAAGCCCGACTGCTCTGCGAGTTCCGGCAGGGGATTCTGGAGCCCGTCGACGATTGTCGTGAGCAATCCCGGCCCGAGTTCAACCGCCAGGAGCTCCTGGGTAAACTCGACAGCATCTCCTACGGCGACTCCTTTGGTCACTTCAAAAACCTGAAGCTCCGCCTGGTTCCCCCGAATCCGGATCACCTCTGCCTTGAGCCGTTTGTCATCAACGACGATGTATCCAACTTCGTTCAGCGATACATCGCCCTCGACGACAACGCTCACCATATTTCCATTAATGGCGACTACTTTTCCTGTTGTCATGTGGCTATCTCCATGAGTGAGTGTGCAACAGTCTCGTACTGGCGGTCGTATTCCTCACCGCCCCGAGAGCTGTCAGCCAGGCGGGCGCGCCGGGCAGCAAGCTGCAGTTTCAAATGGTATACAACCAGTTGTTCCCTATCAAAATGATGCCCGCATTCAAGATCTTCGGCCACTTGCCAGAGCCATCGCATAAGGGCATTTTCCATTTTCAGCGGAGTATCTTCGTTCACGATTGAACGGGTTCGCTCCGCCATGGATGCATCAATTCCTTCGGGACGAGGCAGGCGATCTGCCTCCCACCCAAGATTCTGGGCACGAAGCTGCGCTGCGTGGCAGCGAAACTCCCTCACGGCCCTGTTCCACCGCTCGAGCACTCCTTCAGCAGGCGTGTCCAGGGTCTCAGGCAACAATCTTGCGGAGGCTATGTATTCCAGATCCTCCGGTGTTGCCTCAACCCGACACATCTCCAAAAAGTTCTCTTCCGAGAGAAACGGCGCCTCCTCAAACCGCACCGCTGGGAGTGATGCGACGGTGTAGTAATAACGATTCACCGCTCTTTCTCCCTTACTCGCCAGCGTTGCGCATGAGCTCGGTCAGACGCGGGTTCAGATAGGCCGCCAGAAGGTCCGTAAGTGTTCCGTCGGTCACATCGTAAAACGCAGCACCCTCTTTCACACCGATTCGGAATCCGGCAGAGACGGCACGGCTGGGCAGAATTTCCACGCCTTCAGCCAGGGTTTTGCCCAAGCGGGAGCGAAGATCCTTCTCCAGACGGTCCCGATCTGCCTCAGGAACAAGCACGGTCAGATCATTTTTATCTGCCGCATGCCATTTTTCCACCAGGGAGGCGATCATGGTGGCTACGGCTTCCGGAGAGAGCGCTTCGGCCACCGTGTCTTTTGCCACCTTCTCGAAGAGTGCGGTGAGCTCTTTCTGAACCGACAAAAGAAGGTCCCGACCAGCCTGCTGCAAGGCCGCTTCCCCAGCACTCTGCATCCGGGCCGTCTCTTGTTCAGCGTCCTTGATGATCTGTGCAGCCTCGGCTTTGGCCTTCTTGAGATGAGCCTGAGCCTGTTTTTCAGCGTGCTCAATGATCGAGTGCGCTCGTTCTTCTGCGCCCTTCACACCCTCATCGTGGATCTTTGCAATGATGTCCTGTAACTGAGTTTCCATGTATCTCCCTTTACATTAAACGTGCTGTTCCTGATGTGCGAACATTGTACAATTGATAAAGTCGATTTAGCAAGTGTAATGTTCACGAAATAGATAAATCTCCAACGATTTTAAAGAGATCGCCGTCGCGAACAACTTCCAGGGACCTGTCCCCGAAGAGTTCAGGCAGGAGCTCCCTGATGCGGGTTACAACGTATTCCCGAATCTGCTCTACCTGATTATCGGGGACTTGAGCCAGTGTTGCAAGCCGTACTTCCACCACATAGCCCCGACCGTGATCGCTTCCATAACCTGCGGAAAAGGACGCTCCCAGACTGAAAAGCCCTTCGTCCTGAGGGTTTCCGAAGGTCCCTGATGCCGGGCGGGCCGGATGGAGCGGATAGGTTTCACCCCAGCCTTCTTCCAGCTCCAGATCAATACGATCAAACATGATCTTAAGTTTCTTCTCAAAGAGGCGAACCCGATGATCGCGAAAACTCATTGTGCTGATGCTCCTCTCACTACCATTCCAACTCGACCCATCCCGTCCCGGGGTGTGTTACCAGACTATGCATCGCCACGACCAGGGAAAAGACAGATCCCTCTGTCGTGGTTTCAAAGGAACTGCCCGAGAACTCGGGCGCAGTGCTCCTGGAGATTTTTTCCGGAGCATACACGGTGACACGTGCACGCTGACCGGCAAAGAGCCCTTCCAGCAGAGCTTGTTGCTCGGGATCTGATTCTTCGGGACCCGTGGCCAAAGGTATTCGCACACCACTGCCTGAAGGGGCATCGGAGGAAGAGAAAAAAACCAGAGGAGCTCCCCCGGCGGTTCCCCATAGGCCCTTGAGGCTCTCGACGGACCCCGCTCGATATTGAACCTCCACGATTACTGCCTCGGAAGTGCGGTCTATTGAATAATGTGCTACCCGCACATCGGGGTAAAGACCTGCGGTCTCTTCCACATCGCGACGAGATACGGGAATGGCCCGTTCAGGAGAGTCGGGATCAAAGACACCCAGGTCCCACATGGCAGGGTTGATTCGATATCGCAGGACAAGCCCCAGATCATCACCCCGTCGGAGATCCAGCTCGGTCTCTACGGAGAGACAGGAAGCGAGTGAGACCGTTAGCACCACCAGGAGCGCCACAAGAAAGACTCCCCGCGAAAGAAGTCCCGGAGAACCCGGCAGACGAAGCGGCCTGCTCCGGAAAAAACTTGTTCGGAGAAGCTGAAGATGCCCAAAGGGAGCTGCAATTTTTTTCACCCTCTCATCCTACTCTGGAGTCATTGAGAAACTCAACCACCGTTTTCCCAAATCCTCCATCTTCAGGAAGGGCAAAGCGATATCTGTGGACTTCACGGCGCTCCTCCAGATACTCGTGCACACCCTTCTGAAGAACCCCCGTGCCTGTACCGTGAATAATCGAAAGCACCGGAACACCGTGCATCACCGAGGCGTCGACCGATCGCTCCAGCTCTTCCAGGGCAGCGGCAAGTCGATAGCCGCGAAGATCCAGCTCCAGCGCAGCCGGCGGCGCTGGCCGGGAGGAGCCGGCAGAAACAACGGGCCGGGACGGCGCCCTGCCTGCCTTGCAAGCCTCCTCTTCCAGTTCTTCCAGGGGCACAGTCATGCGAATCGCTCCGAATTGCACCTCGGCACGCCCCTTTCGAACCCGAAGAATCACTCCGGAACGGCCTGTTTTCCTGTGACGCACAGACGCCCCAGCCTCGGCCGTTTCAAGGGAAGCTCCGATACCGCGCAGGCCGGAAGAGTCCTCCCCGGAAACAGCCTCTTCCGCTTCGGCGGCGGTGGCCTTCTTGAGATCAGCCAGTTCTTCCAGCGCTCCCTGGGCACGGCGAATCTGATCTTTCTCCAGTTTTCCGCCGGCCTCCCGGACACTGCGGATCTCGGCCTCCACCCGGCGCCGCGCCTCATCCAGGGCTCGACTGATTTCCCGAAGGCCCTCTTTTTTCAGCAGACGTTCCTGCTCCTGGTAGTATTCCCGGGTCCGGGCGGCCTGGTCCCGTTCCTGCACCAGCTCCTCCTGAAGCCGGGCGACATTCTGTCGCTCCTGATTCAAGCGTTCCTCTTCCCGGGTCAGGCGCTGGATGATCTCGGTAACGCTATTGTGGTGAGCACTGTGATAGGCCGCCGCTTTTTCGACAATCTCCGGAAGGAGACCCTGCTCCCGAGCCGCATCGATGGCATGACTCCCTCCAGGACGGCCGGGAATCACCCGGTAGGTGGGACGATGGGACTCTTCATCAAAGGCCATGGCGGCGTTCACCGCTCCCTGGCGGGTGTAGCCGTAATGCTTCAATATTGTCTGGTGGGTGGTTGCCAGAATCGTGCTGCCCCGTTCCATGAGATGATCCACAATCGCCATGGAGAGGGCAGCCCCCTCTTCGGGGTCGGTTCCCGAACCAAGTTCGTCCAGCAGAATCAGGCTCTGCTCATCAGCCTGACGGGCGATCTCCCCCAGAGTACGCAGATGAGCCGAAAAGGTGGACAGCGACTCATCCAGGGACTGTTCGTCGCCGATATCCACCCCAATCCACCGAAAAAAGGGAAGAGAACTCCCTTCCGCCACAGGAATCGGCACCCCGCAGTGGCTCATAAGAACCAGAAGACCCAGTGTTTTCAGGAAAACTGTTTTTCCTCCTGTGTTGGGACCACTCAGAACCATGAGCCGTGTGGAGGAGTCGAAGGTTATATCCAGGGGAACACAGGCTTTTCCCAACAAGGGATGGCGCGCCTGAATCAGGTGAAGCTGCTCCCCCCTCGAAACAATTCGTCCTGAAAGGGCCATCCCGTAGCGGGCGCGAGCCAGGAGGCAATCGGCAGCAACAACCTGCCCGTAGAGCTCGTACAGTTCCTCCCGGCAGGACCGGGCCTCTTCGGAGATCTCCCGAAGAACGCGACGAACCTCGCGGATGATATCATTCTGGGTCCTCACCAGCCGATTGTTAAGATCCACCAGTTCCGGAGGCTCCACAAAAAGCGTCTCACCACTTCCCGACGATTCATGGATAATGCCCTCCACCCGCCCCCTGAAGTCAGAAATTAAAGGAAGGACCGTTCGACCGTCACGGAGGGTAGCTCGATCCTCCCGGTAGATATCCCGGGAAGATCGAAGGATTGCCTCAGAGCTTCGGTGCAGATCCTGATGAAGCCCCGTGATCTGACGGCGCAAGGCCACGATCTCGGGAACAGCCTCCTCTTTTATCTCCCCCTCACCGGTAAGAAGGGAGCGAAGGGTTCCGTGGAGGGCCCGGCCTCCCTGAAGGCGTGCCGAGCGCCCTTCAGGGAGATACCCCTCCTCCTCGCCGGCACGAAAAAACCTGCGGAAATCCTGAGCTGTCTCCAGAAGATGGCGAAGCGCTACCAGCTGCTCCAGCTCAAGCACCGTTCCCCGGCGGGAGAGAAGCGTGAAAATCTCTTCAAGAGGAGGTACATCGCCGCCTGGAGCGGGAACACCTGCCTCCAAAGCCTGGAGAATCGATCGCACATCGTCAGCTAGACGATCCAGCGAAAGGAGATCGTCCTCAGGCTCCAGGGAGGCCATGGCCAAACGCCCTTCCTCGGTGGCGGTCAAGGCAGCCAGGGCTGGCCGTATCCTGTCGAACTCCAGGGCAGTCAGGGCGGTCATCGATTCTCCTCCAGTATATTCATGGCCAGGCGTTGATAGGAATCATAGCGCTCCCGGGCAATGGCTCCTTCTGCCAGAGCCTTCAGGACAGAACAATCCGGTTCGTGCAGATGGGTGCAACCCGGCATGCGACAATGAGGAAGAAACGGCAGAAAGTCCCGATATCCGGCAGCAATTTCGCTGCAATCGTAACCCAGAAGATCAAACTCGCGGACCCCCGGTGTGTCGATGTACATGGCCCCCCCAGCGCGGGAATCCAGAGAGACCACCTGCTTTGCCAGGGTGGTGGTATGGCGACCCCGTTGATACTTGGTGGAGGTATCCCCGGTGGCCAGGTTTGCCTCGGGGATCAGACTATTCACCAGGGAAGATTTACCAACCCCGGATCGACCCACAAGAACGCTCACAGCTCTGGCCGTATCCTTCCGGAAAGCAGGAAGGTCCCCCTCATGGTGAATCCGCCGGGCAGCTTCGCCAGCGATCGTGCGGTAAAGAGGGTAGCCGAGATCTCCCAGGATCGACAGATGCCGCTCCACCTCGGGAGGAACAGCTTTATCGGCCTTGTTCAGAATCACCGCTGCGGGAATGCCCGCCAGCTCCGCCATAACCAGAACACGATCCACAAAGTTAGGACGGTAGGGAGGATCTTCCGGCGCGGCAACCACGAAAACCGTATCCACATTAGCAGCGATAGCCTGCATTTTGCGGCGCTTTCTATTCCAGCGATGCACCACGTTGCGCCGTTCCTGACGTTCCAGAATCCGCACTCCCCCTTCCTCTTCAACCAGGGTCACCAGGTCTCCCGGTGCGAGCGGGTTTGCCTCGGAGATATCCGTGCCGGGCAAGACCTTTCCCTTGATGCGAACGTTCTCACAGATCCGGCCTTCAAGAGTTCGGAGATTGTAAATATTGTTCGCCCCCCACATGACGATTGCTGAAAGACTCACGGGGAGAGGACCTCTCCGGCGGTAGGGAGGAAGGCGAGGTTTCGCACCCTGTAGCGTCCATCAATACAGGAATAACGAGGAGACAGGGGAGATGTATGGAAGAGGAAGGGCTTGTCCTCCGAAGCAGGAGAGCCTCCCTGGCGAAGCCCCGGCGGATAGACCGCAGCGATCCGCTGGACTACTCCCTCCAGAGAATCAACCACTGCTACAGAGGGCCCCAGAATCTGTGAAAAGAGGTGCCGGTAGCGCACAAAATGCGTACAAGCCAAAACAACGGTATCCACATCATTGGCCAGACAGGGCACTACCTCTTCCTCAATAACCCGGGCCACCCCGTCCTCGCCAGAACAGAAGGACTCCTCGGCGGCTTGTACCAGCCCGGGAAGGCCCAGGCGCGAGACTCGGCAATACCGGGCGAAGGTCTTGACCAGACCGTCTGTGTAGGGATCCTTTGTGGTTTGCAGCGTTGCCAGGAGCGCCAGATGGCCGCTGCGAGTTCTGGCGGCAGCAGGTTTTACGGCTGGCACCACCCCCACAAAGGGATGCGGGTAGGTTCTCCGCAACGCCTCCAGGGCAACCACTGAAGCAGTGTTGCACGCTACCACGATGACCTGGGGGGAGATTTCTTCCCTTAAAACCGCTCCGACCAGGGCAACAAGACGATCCCGGACATTCCGGGGAGATCGGCTTCCGTAGGGAAAGAAGGCCGTGTCGGCCACATAACAACAGGGGACGCCGGGAAAGCGGCTCTGGAACTCCTCCAGATACACAAGCCCCCCCACGCCTGAATCAAGAAACAGAACCATACCGGCAAACCACCTGGAGAGTATCAGATTGAACCGCCCCGCCCCGAAGGGAACCCGGGCGATGGCATCCCTGGCAGCAACGTCCCGAGAGGATGCGCTTCGGGTCAGGAAAAGAGATCATCGAAGGCTTTCCGTGTCGATGGTTTCGACTCACCCCCCGGGGAAGATTTCTTCGAAGCAGCCCCCCCGCCTCCCGGAGCACCCAGACGAAAATAATCGCAAAAATTGGCGCGTTCCTTGTCAAAGACCTGCTCAGAAACCGTTTCCCGACAATCCCAGTGCGAGCCGGGGCTATAGTACTCGCAGTTCCTGCAACACCGAACCGGCTGGAAACAGCGAGGACATTCCTCGCTGCGGTTGAGGGGAATATTCGGGGGAAAATCAGCGCTGCATCGAAAACATCGAGCCATCACAGGATTGTAACTTTCCCGCACCGGTTGTGCAAGTTCCCCTCCTCTTCGTAGAATGCCGGGGTGTTTGAACAAAAGGTTGATCAGGACACGTTTTTGACCCTCCTGGGCGAGACAGCCTCGGTGATAGAGCATCTCAACGGCCGGGGAGCTACCTTCCGGGATCTTGACCTGCGGGCAAGGCATCTGCGATGGGCCGCCTTCTCGGGGGCAACCTTTCGCAACTGCGATTTTCGCGATACCACGTGGGATTGCGTTTTTGCTGACTTTGCCGTATTTGAGGATTGCCGCTTTGACGAGAGTCATCTCATGGATTCCGTCTTCGCCGGAAGCCGCCTTACGCGATGCGCTTTCACGGGGGCAACGGCCGATATGTGCAATTTTAACGCCATTGCAGCCCAGTCAACGGATTTCAGCGACTGCTCCCTGCGGCGAAGTCGCTTCATCAACGCCCGCCTGCGGGAGGTCAAGTTTGCCAACTGTGATCTCAAGGACGCCCTCTTCCAGTTCTCCGAGCGCCAGGAGGTTTCCTTCAAATTTTCCAACCACGAGGAGGCTTGTTTTTGAGCACCCCCGATGTTTTACCGGCTTCCGACGAGGACCCTTGCGGCAAAGGAGGAAAACTCCCGGGCTTGCGGGTCATTCCCTATTTCAGCCCCATCAGCCGCACCAATTGCTACATAGTAGCCGGGAGGAACGCCTCCGAGGCGATTCTGCTGGATCCGGTTCATCTGGATAACGAACTCTACTCGCTCCTGCTCCAGCACAATCTCACGGTCCGGTGGGTTCTCGTAACTCACCCCGAGGCTTACATGCGCCATGCCCTGCGCACCCTCTGCCGGATCTACTCCTACCAGCTCATCGCCGGAGCGAGCGATATGTTTGGCATTACCTGTGAGCATCTGGTGCCGGAAGAGGTGAACCGCCTCCTGATCGGAGGGCTCCAGGTACAGGCCCTGCCCGTTCTCCCCCACTCTACCAGCTCCTATATGTACCGGGTGGGAGAGCTTCTTTTCACCGGAACCATTGTCCATGCCGGAACCCTGGGCGAGACAGCCTCGGCCTACAACGAGGAACTTCTGGTGGCAACCATGAAGGACATGATCTTCACCATCCCCGAGGCGGAGCGGGAAATGCTTCTTCTTCCTGCGGTAGGCCCCCCCTCCACGGTCCGGGCCGAACGACACCTGAGCCCGTACTATCGGGACCATAGCGAACGGGCCTGACCAGGAAAGCCGGCGAAAACACGACCGAAGACACCCAAGCGATGCGCCCGGGAGAGTTACCCCCGGGAAGGCCCCTTCCCCGAAAGAATCCTCAAAACCTCCCGAAACCGTTCAGGCACAGGGGCAATATAGGGCGTCACGCCCCCCTCAGGCTCCGGAGAGAGCTCAAGGAGACGGGCATGCAACATCAGGGTCGCCTGAGGCAGCTGCCTGTCCGGGCGTGCATAGAGCGGGTCCCCCAGAATGGGGTTTCCCAGAGAAGCCAGGTGAACCCGAAGCTGATGGGTCCGGCCCGTGGAGGGTTTCAGCAATACCAGGGTATGCTGAGGAAACCGGCGCAGAACCTGAAACGCAGTGTGAGCCGGCTTGCCTGCACCGGGGGTGACGGCAAAACGACGCCGATGGTTCGGATCCCGCCCCAGGGGAGAATCGATAATACCCTGGTTCTGGCGGATCGCACCCCGGGTAATGGCCAGATACAGCTTCTTGACGCTCCCTGCCATGAATTGATCCACCAGGTACTGGTGGGTCTCCAAAGTTTTGGCGACAATCATCACACCGCTGGTATCCTTGTCCAGACGGTGAACGATACCAGGCCTCAGATCACCTTCCTGATCACTTTCCTGATCGGCCTCCTGATCACTTTCGTCTGAAATCTCCTCACCGGACGCTCCCTCGGGAATGTTCCTCAGGGCCTGAAAAAAAGGATCGTCCCGGTAGCGCCATAGCAAACCGTTCACGAGCGTGCCATCGGGATTCCCCGCTCCGGGATGAACCACAAGCCCTTGAGGCTTATCAATCACCAGGAAAGAGCGTCCCTCGTGAATAAGGGGAAAATCCACAGGCTGAGGAATCGCCTTGGGCAGGCCGACAGCCTCCAGAGACCCCTCGACGATATCTCCCGGTAAAACTCGTGTGGAGAGTTTTGCCGGCTTCCCGTTACAGCGCAGATCGCGAACTCTCTGCTTCAACTGACTCCGTCGACAAAGATCTGCCTCATCGGCAAGAAATTGATCAAGCCGCCTTCCTCCGGGAATCGTCTCGGGGATGGAATAGTGAAAATGATAGATATTCATGAAATGTTTTACTCTCTCCTTGCGGCGGCAGCCTTCCGCTCACGTCTTCCCAGGATATAATCTGCCACGGCCACTCCGACGCTGATTATCCCTGCAGAAATAAGAAGCCCCACCCGCTCCTCCTGGTTATACTGGGATCCAGTGCGGGTGGAAAAGAAAAAGGGAGCATATTCCTGGGAGAACTGTCCTTCTTCAAGACTTTTGACAGCAAACCTTCCCAATTGCAACCCGATCCCGCTCAGGATCACCGCCAACGGGAAGGAGCCAATCGCCACAATTTCCCCTCTCCGAAGATCGCGGGCCCAGTCGGGGAACTCTTCCCGTTCGTAGGGAAGCGGTGGGGAATCGTCATCCGAAAGAGACGATCCGGCCACGGCAACCGCAAGAGCGGGGGGGACGAAGGGCCGGGGAAACGCCAGGATCAGCAGAACCCAGGCGACAAATATGGCAAACCTGCCTTCCCTCTTCATGGAAGCTCCTTCATGGACCAGCCTTCATGACAAGCGGTTTCCAAAGAGAGCTGTCCCCACCCTGACCAGGGTGGAACCCTCCCGGATCGCCCATTCCAGATCCCCGCTCATACCCATGGAAAGGTCTGGCACGGCACGCCCCAATTCCCCCTCCAGGCGATCCCGGTAGTCCCGAAGCTGTGCAAAGGCCCTTCGCAGGGGAGTTTCCTCCGCTGTATACGGAGCGATTGTCATCAGTCCCTGCAGGCTGATGCGGGGAGACGCTTCTATGGCCAGAGCCACCTGCAAAAGGTCACCGAACCCTTGAACTCCCTCCTTGGAAGGCTCTCCCGAGGTGTTTACCTCAAGAAACGCCCCGATCTCCCGCCCTTCCTCTTCCAGCCGGGAAGCCAGGGCATCCACAGTGCGCACGGCATCGATGGACTGCACCGCATGGTAGAGCTGCGCTGCGTCGCGAGCCTTGTTTCGCTGCAAGTGTCCTATAAGGTGCACCTCTGCCGAGGGAGGAAAGAGCGCGTGCTTGGCCTTGGTCTCCTGGATACGGCTCTCACCAAAGAGCCGGAGCCCCAACCGAAGAGCTTCCTCAAGGAGTTCCGGAGGCTGGCGCTTTGTAACTGCCATAAGGCGCACCGAATCCCGGGAACGGCCAGAGCGCAGGCAGGCCGATTGAATCCGCTCTTCTATAACAGCAAGGTTATCGGCAAGATTACCGGCACGATTATCCGCTACGATCGACATATACCGGGAAGTGTAGCATACCCCCCGTGATATTGACGAGAGGACGCGCGATGTATACCTTTTCCCAAGGAATTATGGAGAACATGAAAGAAACAACCTGGTCAGAGCGTCAGTCCTCAACGTGGCGCACAAAACGTGGTCTTGCAGAGATGCTCAAGGGAGGCGTCATCATGGACGTCACCAACGCTACCCAGGCGAAAATCGCCGCCGATGCCGGTGCCCAGGCGGTGATGGCCCTGGAGCGCGTCCCCGCTGACATTAGAGCCCACGGCGGAGTCGCCCGGATGAGCGATCCCGCCATGATCGAAGAGATCCAGAAAGCCGTTTCCATTCCGGTCATGGCCAAATGCAGGATCGGACACATCGTGGAAGCCCGGATGCTTCAAGCCATGGGAATCGACTTCATCGACGAGAGCGAAGTCCTTACCCCCGCCGATGACACCTATCACGTGGACAAGCACCAGTTCGCTGCACCCTTCGTCTGCGGATGCCGCAACCTGGGCGAGGCCCTGCGGAGAATCGGCGAAGGGGCGGCCTTGATCCGAACCAAGGGCGAGGCAGGAACGGGCGATGTCGTTGAGGCAGTGCGACACTTGCGCACCCTTCTAGGAGATATCCGGGCGCTCCAGAACTGCCCCCCCGAGGAGCTCATGACGCGGGCCAAGGATCTGGGAGCCCCCTTCGACCTGGTACAGGAAGTGGCCCGCACAGGAAAACTGCCGGTGCCCAACTTCTCGGCTGGCGGCGTTGCCACCCCCGCCGATGCAGCACTCATGGTGCACCTGGGAGCAGAAGCGGTCTTTGTCGGGTCAGGCGTGTTCAAATCGGATGATCCCGAGCGCCGAGCCCGGGCTATCGTCGACGCCGTGGCCTGCTACGATGATCCCGCCAAGCTGGTAGAGCTATCGCGCTCCCTGGGAGAGGCGATGACGGGGATTAACGTTTCAACCATGCCCGAGGGCGAACGGATCGCCGGACGAGGCTGGTAATAACTGTGAGCAGTTCCTTTCGGAGTCTTCCCCAGGGCGATCCCGTTGGTGTGATCGCCCTTCAGGGGGGATATGATCGCCACCGTGAGATGCTCTCCCGCTTGGGAGCAGCATCCCGGCCGGTGCGCAACCCCGGGGACATGGCGGGACTGGCAGGGCTCATCATCCCCGGGGGTGAGAGCACAACCATCGGGATGCTCATGGAGAGATTCGGACTTCTTGGTGAAATTCGCAATTCCGCCCGGAGAGGACTGCCCCTCATGGGAACCTGTGCAGGGGCTATTCTTCTGGCAAAAACCATCGAAGACAGCAATCAGCCCCGGCTGGGACTGATGGACATCACCCTGCGGCGCAACGCCTACGGCCGTCAGATCGAGAGCTTTGAGGCCCCCCTCGGGGGACCCCTGAGCGAGTTCCGCAGCTCTGCCTTTCCCAGCTCTGTTGCAACCCTGCCCCACCACCATCCCCTGGTGGGGGTTTTTATCCGCGCTCCCCGCATCATCGCCCAGGGGCCCCAGGTGGAGACCCTGGCTTTCCTGGAGTCCTCCTCCCGCGAGGGATCCCCGCAGGAAGAGGCCGTTGCTGTACGCCAGGGCAACCTCCTGGCACTCTCCTTTCACCCGGAGCTCACCGAGGACACGCGGGTTCACGAACTCTTTCTGGAGGTCTGCCAGAAGGCCGCATCCTGCGTGGCCTGATTGCACGATCGCACCTCTTTTTGCTTCGATCTTCTGCGCTCACCGGGTACGTCCGAGATTGTAGGAAACAAGTCCCTCCAAGGCCTCACGGCCCTCCGCAGAAAACCCGGCAGAAAGAGACAGCCTTTCGACAATCTCCAGAGATTCCTCCCGGTCCCGGGCAACCTGTTCCTCCACGACATCCATCACTCCCTCCTCGTGAAGGGCTTGTCGGACCTTCTCAACCTCCTCAGGTCCGATCTGATCTGATCCGAAATAGTCGCGAAGCGGGTGATCCTGCGGCAGACGCCGAAAAAGTTCCTCTCGGAAAAGTGTTTTTTTATTTTCCCGGATATCGCTTCCCAGGGGCTTTCCGATCAACTGGGAATCACCAAAAATCCCCAGTTGATCGTCGCGGATCTGGAAAATCCGCCCCTGGCTCTCGCCAAAACGCTGGAGAAGCTGAACCACCCGATCGGGCTGTCCTGCCAGACGAGCGCCAATCATCATGGGCAAGCTGAAGGTGTAGCGGCCCGTTTTACCGGTATAGACTTCCAGAATTTTCTCCGGCTCCGCCTGAGACACCGCCCCGTGATGAACATCCTGCATCTGAGCCAACCCTACTGCCACGATCTCCCGGGAGATCATCGATACCAGCTCAACCCGGGTCTCGGGAATAACCTCCAGACCCGAGATGATCTGCATCGCCAGAAAGGCAGCAACATCGCCCGCACAAATTCCCTGGGCCACACCGTAATGCTCACCTTCCGTCGAGAGTACCTCGGGGCGCTTCCCAAAGAGATGCTCCTCGTACTGAGCGTGCACGGCGGGAGCTCCCCGACGAGTTTTATCCTGGTCCATGATATCGTCGTGGATCAAAAGAAAGGCCTGAAGAAGTTCCATGGCCACTCCTGCCTGGAGGCAAGCCGACGGCAGAGGGTCTTCGCGGGAGAAGAGTCGGAAGGTAAAAGGGACCAACGCGCCCCGCAAGAGCTTTCCTCGAAGGGTAAAATCCCGGAGGCGACATCGCAAATCCTCACCCCAGGGGTGGAAGGTCAGGATCTGCCCAGCCTGGGTATCGAAATAGCTCTCAAGAGCAGACCCGATGGACGCGACATGGTCGCCCAGAAGTTGATTCACACAAATATCCTTTCCCGGCGGCTCAATACCAACCAGCAATCATGCCTGGCGCCGCCTGCCCGGTCGGCATGATTACAACCTTCGATAAAAATATATCATCATTCCCTTTTCCAGGCCATGCGAAAAGTAAAAATATCTGCCATAAAAAAGCAAAGACAAAAAATTCGGTCTGATCGCGGAAAAAAAAGACTCATTTTCCAATCACGAGGGTCGATATTGCCATTTTCCCGTAGAAAAATGGCAACAAAATCTGAAAACTCCCTTGACTTGTCCCGGAAAAGGTAAAATACTTGATTTCTATTGTTGACATGATCGGCCGGTGGAGTGATCGACTGCTGGAGATGATCGACGGCGAAAACCAGGAGGAAGGCATGAACCAAAAAAACGGTGCGCAAATCATCGTAGACATGATCCACCATCACGGAGTGGAGTATATTTTCGGCTATCCCGGAGGTGCGGCAATCCCCATCTTTGACGCTCTGGTAGATTCTCCGGTCAAGTTCGTCCTAAGCCGTCACGAACAGGGCGCGACTCACATGGCCGATGGCTATGCCCGGGCAACAGGCAAGCCCGCTGTCGTTCTGGTAACTTCCGGACCGGGAGCAACCAACACGATCACCGGAATTCTTACGGCCCAAATGGATTCAGTTCCCATGGTAGTCATATCAGGCCAACAAACCACCTGGAACCTTGGCCTGGATGCGTTCCAGGAGGCCGACGTATCGGGAATCTCCTACCCCGTGGTAAAACATTCCTACCTCGTCAAGGATGTCCATGATATCCCCCGGGTTATGAAAGAAGCCTTCCATATCTGCCAGACCGGACGCCCCGGCCCCGTCCTTATTGATATGCCCAAGGATATATCCAGTGCCATCTTCCAGGATGAACCGGAATACGGAGGAACCGTGAACATTCGGGGGTACTCTCTGCCTCAGGAAGGAACTCCCGAGGAAATCGAGCAGGCCGTACGGATGATCGAACGGTCTCGGAGACCTGTTCTTCTCGTCGGCCACGGTGCAATCATATCGGGAGCCGGAAAAGAGCTGATCTACCTGGCCGAGAAAATGCAGATCCCCGCAGTAAACACTCTCCTGGGCAAGGGCGGCTTCCCCGAAACACATCCCCTCTCTTTGGGAATGCTGGGCATGCACGGTACGGCCTACGCAAATCGCGCCGTGGAACACTGCGACTTGATCGTCTCGGTGGGCTCCCGTTGGGACGACAGGATTGTGGGGGATCCGGGAAAGTTCTGTCGCGATGCTGAAAAAATCCATATCGACATCGATTCCTCGGAGTTCAACAAGACCCTTCAGATGGATCTGGCAATCGAGGGCGACGCCGCTACCGTGGTGGAACAGATTGCATCGAGAGTCCAGCCAGGCGATACCGCCGACTGGCTCGCCCAGATCGAGCTGTGGCGCCGGGAATACCCCCTGAAGTTCAAGAAAAGCGGGAAACTCCGGGCAGAACACGTAATCGACGAAATATACCGCCAGACCGACGGCCAGGCCTACGTCTCTACCGATGTGGGGCAACACCAGATGTGGGCGGCCCAACACTATCTGATCAGCCACCGCTATCAGTGGCTCTCCAGCGGGGGGGCCGGAACCATGGGGTTCGGACTTCCGGCCGCGATCGGTGCGCAGTTCGCACACCCCGAGGCACGGGTCGTAGCCTTTGTGGGAGACGGAGGATTCCAGATGACCATGCCCGAGCTGGCCACGGCGATGATTCACAAACTCCCTATCAAAATTGTGGTCATCAATAACTCCTATCTTGGCATGGTTCGCCAGTGGCAGGAACTCTTTTTTGATAACCGCCTCTCCGGTGTTGATATGGAAGGAAATCCGGACTTCGTGAAACTGGCCGAGAGTTTTGGTGTGAATGGATACCGGATTCGACGGGGTGCCGACGTAAAGCGGGTCATTGCAGCCGCCCTGGCCTACAACGACGGGCCTTGCCTGATCGATGCCGAAGTTCTCAAGGAAGACAATGTCTACCCGATGATACCCGCCGGAGCGGGCTACTCGGAGATGCTGGTAGAAGCGCCAACGAAAAAACTTGCCAAACCTGTGGGGAGCACCTGATGAAGAACACTACATCTCACATCGACACAATTCTGGATCGAACCAAGGGAGAACGGAAGCACACGATCAGCGTTCTCGTGGCAAACCGGCCGGGAGCGCTTATACGAATATCCCTGGTCTTTGCCCGGCGGGGTTACAACATCGACAGTCTCGTGGTTTCACCGTCGAGCAACCCCGAATACTCCATGATGAACATCGTTGCATCGGGAGATGAGAAGACTCTGGACCAGATCCTGAAGCAACTGAACAAGCTTATCGATGTGGTCCACGCCTCGGACAGGACCGGCGAGGATATCATCCAGCGAGAGCTGGCCTTGATCAAAATTGCCTGCACAGCACCGGCGCGATCGGAAATCCTTCAACTCGCCCGGGCCTTGCAGTGTGATATTGTGGATATCGGTGAGGCCGTAATAACCCTGGAGATCACCGGTTCATCCGACGAGGTTGACAACGCCACACGCGTTCTCAACAGCTACGAGATCATCGAACTGGTACGAACGGGCAAGGTTCTCATGGTTCGAGGTGACCAGCACACAGCCTAGGCGCCACGCGGCCCGGGGTTTGCCACGGGCCGGAGCACCACACCCGCTGGAATACCACACGGCCAGGAAGGCCGGGAGGAATAGAAACGATGCAGCAGAAAAAAAATCTCTTTAACACCGTCTGGGATCTCCACAAAGTGGGAACCCTGGAATCAGGGCAGGATCAGATCTTCATCGGTCTGCACCTGATCCACGAGGTCACCTCTCCTCAAGCGTTCCAAATGCTGGAAGAGCGGGGGCTTTCGGTCCTCCACCCGGAAAGAACCTTTGCCACGGTGGATCACATTGTCCCCACGGCAAATCAGGAACGCCCCTTCAAGGACCGCCTGGCCGAAGAGATGATGCAAGCCCTGGAGAAGAACACCGAAAAACACGGAATCGAGTTTTTCGGCCTCAATACCGACGATCAGGGCATTGTCCACATCATCGGCCCCGAACTGGGCCTCACCCAGCCGGGAATGACCATTGCCTGCGGAGACAGCCACACCTCAACCCACGGAGCCTTCGGAGCAATCGCCTTCGGGATCGGCACCTCTCAAATCCGGGATGTCCTGGCAACCCAGACCATGGCTCTGAGCAGACCCAAAGTACGCAAGATCAACGTTACGGGCTCCCTGCAACCCGGAGTGTACGCCAAGGATATCATCCTGCGAATCATCGCCGATCTGGGGGTAAACGGCGGCATCGGCTACGCCTACGAGTACAACGGCGAGGCAATCCGGCAACTCTCCATGGAAGAGCGGATGACGATCTGCAACATGAGTATTGAGGGAGGAGCTCGCGTGGGCTACATCAATCCCGATGAGACCACCTTTGCCTATCTTCAGGGCCGCCGCTACGCCCCCCAGGGCGAATCCTTCGAGCGTGCAAAAGAGTACTGGCAACAGATTGCCAGTGGTCCCGACGCGGAATACGACGATGTCTACGAGCTTGACGCAACCTCACTGAAGCCCATGGTTACCTGGGGCATAACCCCGGGCCAGGCAATTCCTGTAGATGGCAGAATGCCCACCTTGAAAGACATCCCCCAGGACGATCGCGATATCGCAGAAAAGGCCCTGGGTCATATGGGCTTTGCCGAACGCGACCCCATTCTGGGCAAGAAGATAGACGTTGCCTTCATCGGGAGTTGCACCAACGGGCGAATCAGCGATCTCCGCGAGGCAGCCCGCCTTGTCCAGGGACGCACCGTAGCAAAATCGGTGCGAGCCATGGTGGTGCCCGGTTCAAAACGGGTTGCTCTCCAGGCCGAACGGGAGGGGCTTCACACAATTTTCCAAGAGGCTGGCTTTGATTGGCGTGGCGCAGGTTGCTCCATGTGCCTTGCCATGAACCCCGACAAACTCGAGGGTCGCGAACTCTCCGCCTCAAGCTCGAACAGAAACTTTGTGGGCCGCCAGGGGTCTCCCAAAGGACGGACGCTTTTAATGAGTCCTGCCATGGTTGCCCTTGCGGCGATCGAGGGGGAAGTGGTAGACGTGAGAGACTATGCACCCCAGGCCGTCGGGCCGAAGGCGTAATGGCAGAAGGCGAGGAGACCATGAACGAGATGAAACAAGCGATCAAACACGTGACAGGCCGGGCCGTGGTTGTCCGGGGCAACGATATCGACACGGACCAGATCATTCCGGCCCGCTTCATGAAAGTGGTGACCTTCGACGGCTTGGGTCAGTACGCATTCTACGACCTTCGCTACGACGAAGGGGGAACCACGAAACCTCACCCCTTTAATGAAGAGCGTTTCTCGGGGGCAGAAATACTTCTGGCAAACAAGAACTTCGGTTGCGGCTCATCCCGCGAACATGCTCCCCAGGCGCTCATGCGTGCAGGAATACGAGCCATTGTGGGAGAGTCCTTCGCAGAAATCTTTGCCGGAAACTGCACCGCCCTGGGCGTCCCGGCAGTTACCCTGGAGAGCTCCGCCATGGCCGAACTGATGCGCTGCATCGAGGAGGATGCGTCCCTGCGGGTGGAGATGGATCTTCCGGCCGGCGAAGTTCGCTGCGGGGGGAAAACCTTCACCTTTTCCATGCATCCTGCCTACCGCAGCGCCTTCATCGCGGGGAGCTGGGATTCCACATCTGTTCTGCTTTCTCATGCAGAGCAGATAGAAGACACAGCCCGGCGCCTGCCCTATCTGGCTGAGTTCCCGGCGTAAGACGCTTTAGACCAAAATCGCCCCGGCTGCACCCTCACACGGGGGGGCAAGCACGGGGCGACTCGGCACGGGAGGACCAAAAGATTCCCTATTCGTTCTCCCGCTTGTTGCGGATAATCCGCGCCCAGGCGTCCTTCAGAGTGACCGATCTGTTGAAAACCGGCATCTCTCCCTGACCATCCCGGATATCACGACAAAAATATCCCATGCGGAGGAACTGCACCGACCTTCCCGGCTCTATCTGTGCAAGAGCAGGCTCCACATAGCCCTGGCTCACTTGAAGAGAACGGGGATTCAGGGCTTCCGTGAAATCCTCGACCTCCTCGGGATTCTCCCGGTCAAAAAGGGTCTCGTAGAGTCGAATCTCCGCGGGAACCGCCTCGGCTGCCGAGACCCAGTGAATCGTCCCCTTCACCTTCCGTCCGTCGGGAGTATCGCCGCCCCTGCTCTCGGGATCGTAGGTACAGTGGATCTCCCGGAGAACCCCCGCTTCGTCGCGCACCACGTCCTGGCACGTGACATAGTAGGCAAACTTCAGGCGCACTTCCCTGCCCGGCCCCAGACGAAACCACTTACGGGGCGGATCATCCATGTAGTCTTCCCGCTCCACGTATAATTCCCCTGAAAAGGGAAGGCGCCGCTTCTCTCCCTCGGGATCGTCGGGGCTGGTGGATGCGTCGAAATAATCGACCGTACCCTGAGGCCAATTCGTGATAACCAGCTTTACAGGATCCACCACGCCCATGTAGCGAGGTGCCCGGGCATTCAAATCTTCCCGGAGGGAAAATTCCAGAAGAGCCAGATCCACGGTGCTGTTGGTCTTGGAGACACCAATACGTGCGCAGAAATCCTTGATCGCCTGCGGCGTATACCCACGACGCCGCAACCCGCAGATCGTCGGCATGCGCGGATCATCCCACCCGTCCACGTGCTGTTCCTGGACCAGCCGAAGGAGCTTGCGCTTGCTCATAACTGTCCAGGTCAGGTTCAGACGGGCAAACTCGATTTGTCTGGGCCGGTGCGGAACGGGCAAGGTCTCCAGGAGCCAATCATAGAGAGGCCGATGATTCTCAAACTCCAGAGTACAGATGGAATGGGTGATTCCTTCCAGGGCATCGGACTGGCCGTGGGCAAAATCGTAGGTGGGGTAAATACACCAGGTATCACCCGTGCGGTGATGATGGACATGCCGTATCCGGTACAAAGCGGGGTCTCTCATGTTGATATTGGGGTGAGCCATATCAATTTTGGCACGCAGAATGCAGTGGCCATCGGGAAACTCCCCCTGCCGCATTCGGCGAAACATATCGAGGCTCTCCTCCCGGGGGCGATCCCTCCAGGGGCTGTTTTTTCCCGGTTCCGTGGGCGTTCCCCGGTACAAACGGATTTCCTCTGCCGAGAGCTCATCCACATAGGCGTGGCCCTGGCCAATGAGCCACTCGGCCCACTGGTAGAGTTGTTCAAAATAATCAGAGGCAAAAAACAACCGGTCTTCCCAGTCAAAACCGAGCCAGCCGATATCCTCCATAATGGAATCGACAAACTCCGTATCCTCTTTAACGGGGTTTGTGTCGTCAAAACGGAGATTGCACAGCCCCTTGTATTCCTGGGCGATACCAAAATTGAGGATGATCGATTTGGCGTGACCGATATGGAGGTATCCGTTTGGCTCGGGGGGAAATCGTGTGTGCACCACACTCTGCATCTGGCCGCTGCGAAGATCGTCGTTGATAATTGTGCGAATAAAATCAGTGCCGCCGGTGGAATCACCATCGGCGATTGAATCGGCGTTACCAATACATTCTGAGGGTTCCCGGGGGGAATCCTTTGGGGAATCAATCATGGCAGGTCTCTCTCCTGAAAAAATAATACCGCCACAGGGCCGGTTTTCCTTCAATCGGGCATCGATAGCGTAACGTTACTCTGACCGACCTCTTTTAGCGCTGAAAAGTATGCCGATCGTACCCCCACATGTGCCGGGGGGGATTGATGAACTCTATGTAGGTTCGATCAGGCTCGACGCTCAGGTGGACATCAGCAAAATCGCAGAGACGGCTTGAGAAATCAGCGGTCTGTTCCTCGGGAAGCCCCAGGCTCTTGAGCTGCATGATGCAGGTGGGATCTGAAGTTCCTCCGAAGGAAAGATCCTGACAATCTTCAAGATGAACCATCACGTACGATTCGGGTTTTCCCAACATCTCCGACACCGTTGTGGAGGCAGCAAGGAGCACCCCGGAGCGGTCCTCTGCGGGAATGGTCTGGTTAGTAGTAATATGTAAAACGGGCATCGACAACTCTCCTCCTGGCGGGCTAGTTTACTCCGTCCAGGCAAGATATGATAGCCCGGGACGGGCCTCTGCGGGAAGCATCGGCGAAAAGAAGACACTCTTATCGCTAATACGCCATTTTTCGCAAATACAAAGGCCTCTTGACGAGGAACCGCCTGCCACCGTACCTTTCCGGGTATCATGCAAACGAGCACCGTCGCACCTCCGGTAACTCTCTATCATATCTCGTTGTGTGATGGAACAGCCCTCTTTCTTCATCCTTTCATGAAACGGGGGGCGCTTCTGCAGGTAACCTCAGCGACCCCGGTGGAGGGCCTCTTCGGCGCCGAACCTCGGGTGGAAGCCCTCACCCTGTTGAGAAATGAACTATACCGCAAAATAGAAGAAGACGTGCGGGACTGGATTAACGAGAAACGCTTCATTCCCCGCTTTCTCATCGCCTCGGGGGCGTTCCTGGTGGTCTTCTTTTTTCTGGCTCTGGTTGTCCATACCCCCATACCTTTGGTCGACGAATTACTGGGCAGCACAGCCGCAGGAGTAATAACCTTTCTTGCCGTGGGCCGTCAGTTCGAGCGTTCCCGAAGCGCTTCCCGACGAAGGCTCTCCCTCCGGGCAAAGATAGACGGTGTTGTTTTTCAGGAAGATCCCTTTGTTCAACGCCTGGAACTGGTCGTGCGAAGGCTGGAACGGTCAGAGCCTACCCTGGACTCTGTTATCGGCGGGGAAGATACCCGCCTGCTCTGGGAGGAGCACCCCGACCACGCAGCACGGGTGGTGGAGCTTCTGCGCCTGCAAATCACACAAAAACCCTACCGCATTCTCTCGAAAGCAATGAAACAGGGCAACCTTCCCGGGAATCTGGCCCAGGCCGTTGAGGAGGGGCTTCTTCATCCCGTGGTTGTCCTCCTCTATCACGAAATGCGCCGTACTGCGCCCCGCTAGCCCTTTTCCCTTCACCCTCCTGTCCTGGCCTCTGGTCGCCTCCGCCCCCCGCCACAAGAAGGAATCCTTGCTGTAAAACCAGCGTGATGATCCTCTTATTTGCGCCGTACCACGAGCATAGTCAGGTCGTCGTACTGCTCATCCTCACGAAGGTGTGAAAAGGTGCGGTACGGGTCGCGTTCCGAGGAGGATTTCTCCTCCGGGGAACCTCCCTCCTCGGAAGGGCTATCCTCGGGATGACCAAAATATTCCCGGTACTGCAGAAAGTGCTTCTCCAGAAACTGGTCCACCAGGCGGTCCACCCTCACCCGGTCCCGGGGCCCGGCAGCAGGATCCCGGTAGAGGCGAAATATTTTTTCCGCTGCGATAACCGCCAAAGTAAGATCCTTGCCCCCAGGATCGCAGGTGCTGAAATCAAACTCCAGCACCTCCCCTTCCAGAGGATTCAGAATCTTTTCCAGCCGGTAACGCCCCCCCGTCTGAACCGCCACGATAATGTCGTGGATTCTCTGGATCGTGAACTCCTCACCATCATGACCAAGCCCCAGATCCTGGGGAACCAGGTTTTTGTCGATCATATCCTGAGTAACCACCATGGGCTGAAACAGCTTGTTCCGCAAAAGGCGTTTTGCTTCCTCGACTCCATCGGTAAAAAGAAGCAGCACGTCTCCCGAGGAGACGGTTTTCATCTCCTGGGGGAAGGTCACAGGCATATCGTCGCTACTGAACATTCCCGAGGCGGGTCCACCGGGGATAGCCAGCTGGTCTACGGTTCGGGAAGCCTCGCGATAAATGTGAAGCTGGTTGTCGCCAGCGTTGGCCGTATAGAAAGCCCCCGTCTTTACGTCCAGGATCCCCGCTGTAAGGGCGGCAAAACGTCCTTTGAACTGCTGGGCAGCCACTACATCATTCACCCGGAGAACCATTGAAGAAAGATCAAGGCCTGGACTCTTGACGGTCCAGCCACGGAAATAGTTCTGGAACACCGTTGCTACCTGCACCATGATCAACGCTGCGGGGATTCCCTTTCCCGCCACGTCGCATTTTATCATGGCGTAAAAGCGATCGCTCAGTTTCTGATAGGTGAAATAGTCTCCCGAAACACCCTTGGCTCCCTCGTAATAGCCGAAAAAATACGCCCCCGGAACATCCATCTCGCCGTAGGAGTGTTTCACATCATCCGAGAGACGTTTCAGCGGGATAAAGGCCTTCTGTGTCTCCTTTCCGAAGAGCAAGTCCTTGTTTGCCTCGGCTGCCTTGACCAGCCCCTGGGTCATGGTGTTTATGGAGTCGGCCAGAACCTTCAGTTCGTCCCGACCTTTCAAGGAGAGCCGGGTCTCCTTCAGCGAAGCCTTATCCTCGGTCTCGGTAATTATCTCCACCAGATTCACCAGCTTTGTGATTGGAATAACAATGACCGTCGCCAAGATATAAGCACCCAGGATTCCCAGAGCCACGGCGACTCCCGCCACTACCAGAGCAGCAATCACCAGCTGCCGCTGGGTGGCTGCCATCTCGTCCAGGATGGGCTGGGTCGTCACGGCAACACGAATCGTTCCCCGGTAGTAATCCCGGAATGATGCGTCAGCCCCGGGCACGATCTCCAGGACCGGACGGTAGAAAACAAAGGTTGTCTGGTCACTGCTGATACGTTCGGGATCAAAGACCGGGTAACTTCGGGTAGGCCCGGCCAGATCAGCCAGTCGTGCCCGGGCCCGCTGCAACAATTCGTTACGAACCTGGTCTATTCGGGCAATTTCATCTTCGCCAGCTCCGCGAAGGATCATCTGCTGGGCCTGACGGGACAGCTCTTCCAGCTCCCCCGGGATTTCTCCCAACTCCCGATGAGCCTCCCCGTTTAACTGGACCGCCAGATCCTCCACCAGGGGAGATATCTCGTCAGTTATCTTCGAGACTCCTACAATATAATCATCGGTGTCCACCCGATCACCGGCGGTAATCTTGGGGTCACTCGTGGCAAAGACGGTTTCGTTGTTTCCCAGATCATCCAGGCCGGTTATCGTCACATAGAGGGATTCGCCCATGGCTTCCCCCTGCTCGGTCAGGTTCTGAAGCTGATCCAGGTTAAGCTGGGGGTTTTGAAGGGCTGGCCGAGCCCCTGTTACCTGCCCTTCCAAAAGCAGTTCTATCCGTTCCTGCAACCCTCCCACAAGAATCCCCTCCTGGCGGATGCGAACGGTGCGGATCAAGGAGACCGAAACTCCCAGCACAACGCTCGCTACCAGAAGAACCACAAAGAAGGCGAACTTGATTCTCAAGCCGATTCCCTGAACTTTCATACGCTGTGCCCTTTCCGAAACAGAAATCAAATCATCCACGGCCCTGCCGGTAACAAGCGAACGAGCCTCCCGGTTGAGCCGCGTAATCTCCCGACCTATAAAATAGAGGCGGACCAGGGAAATTACCATCAGCAGCCCTGCCGCCAGGAGCATTGCTCCGTAGACAAGATCCTGGGAAGTCCATGGATAGCGGGAAGCTTCCTGGTGGGTAAAGCCCTGCCTGGATCGGGGGCGGAAGTCGCCAAATTGAATAACCCCCTGGGGAGTGAAGCGCAGAGGCTCCGCTGCGAAGGTGATTCCCCGCTCGGCGTGAACAAGCCCGAGGCGATACTCTCCGGTGGCAACATCGCCCAGACGGACCTCTTCGATTGTCCTGTCGTCACGAAGAATAAAATCATCCTGCCAGAGATTAAACTCGTAATCGTATGGGGGGGTCCCGTCACGGTCCAGGATAACCTGGCGAATCGTGCCGTTGGTCTGAAAGCCTCTTCCCAGAATCACAAGACTGGGACGTCCCAGGCGATCCCGCTCCAGGGTGGCCCCGAATATTCGTGTCGAGGGAATCGCCTTGTTGGTGCGTAGCGGCAGAGCCCGGCTGGGGCCCACATTGCCCACTGAATCGAGGGCCGCCACCGTAAGAAGCCACAACCCGTCGGGGACATTGCTCCGGCGAAGAGAAGGCACTCCCGTTGTAACCCGAGGCTGGAGCGGAAGGGAAGGAATCTCCTCCAGTACTGCATCGGGATTGGAGGAGAGATAGTCCAGACGAACGCTGTATCCTCCCAGATACTCCTCATCCTCAGGAGGGAGCCAGCCCACTTCGAAGGTATTCGCAGTGAGATATCCCTTCTCGTCCAAAGTCGGCGGGGGAAAGACCACCGGACCCGGCGGGGTCGTATCACGAAAGTAGTCGATCCGGGTTGGCTCTGACCAGTTTCCGGCGAAATCGGTCGCCCTCACCCGGAGATACCACGTTCCATCCTGGTCAGCCGCAACGCGAATGCTCCGATCGGGGACTCGCTGCATTATCTCCTTGGGAACGTCCACATCAGGCTCCTGCGACCACGCCCAGGAATAGCCCCTGATTCCCGAAGCATCGGGCGGATCCTGGACATTCACAGTAATGCCAGAACGGGAACTTCGCTCGCCTGCCCGGAAGTTTGAAGCAAGCAACGTCGGTGGATTCACATGCTGATCAGGCTCTTTGTACACCACCGAAGCCCCCCAGCGCCCGGACCGCCGTTGCCAGATCAGATGGAGCTGATCCTGATAGCGAAGAGCCTCGGCAAATGAAGCTTCTCCCACGGCAGGACTCACCGTTTCGGATTCCCAGCGGAACCGGCCGGGCCGTCCCAGAACGATTCGGCTGTTCCCGGAAGGGCTGGTAAACCAGACCAGAACCGGCTCATCTCCATCAAAGGTGAGGCGGGGCGAACGGGCAGCCTCAAACCGGCCCGTCACCTCTTCAAGGAACCCCGTGGGCTCCCCGTCGGGATGAAAGGTTTGAAGGTATATCTGGGGGTTCCCCGTCTGGAAACGCCGTTCCCAGGTCAGGTACAACTCGCCTGTGACGGGATGCACGGCCAGGTGGGGGCGCTGGTTGTCATAGAGATCGGGGTTATCGGTTTGGGCAGTATCAAAAAAGGTTGTGATCCTTCCCCGGGATACCCAGCTCTCGCCCCCGTCGCGGCTCTCTGCCATATAGAGCTGGTAAGTACTCCGTTCGGAGATGTTCAATCCCTGGTAGACAACAAAGTCTCTCTCCTCTGTTGCTCCGTGGCTCGGCAGAAAGGAAAGGCCCGTGGCAGAATCCCTGTCCAGAGGGCGGGCATCACTCCATGCCAAACCGTCACGGGAGGTGAGATAGACAATCTGCTGGCGTCCATCCAGATTTCTGTTAACGAAGAGCGTGACAGACCCGTCAGACATCTCTGTCAGAGAGGGTGCCACGTTGGTCCGTTCCGTCGATACACTGTGGACTTCCTGGAAAGAGGCCCCCTCATCAAGGGATCGAAAGATGAGAGTCTCCTCGGCCGAAGCAGTGATCGCCACGTAGATGATATTGTCCCCGGAAACTACAGCAGAGTAGATCATGGGCACAGCAGAACCACTAAAGGGGAACGGCCCCAGTCGTTGCTCCCGCCGACCCCACTCTCGCCCGTCCCGGGAATAAAGAACAGAGAGATACATCTCCCCCTGATCGCCATTGGCATCAGGCCGCAACACCTGCTGATACAAAACGAGCAGCTGGCTATCCGTGGCCAGTATCCGGGGATAGTGGGAGTTGTCGTCGGTCAGCGCCCGGGGTTGCTCAAAATATTGCGTAATCTGGGCAGCAACAGAGAAGGGTTGTACGCTGGCTCCCGCCAGAATCAGCAGGAACATCGCCGGTAGGGATCGGGAGAATCTCATATTCCAAGGCGTAAGCCAATCCTCCTGCGCAAGTCAACCAAGGGAGGGTACCCCTGGTTTTCCGGGTTGGACAAGAGGCGCTCCGTGATTGCCAGGGCTTGCACAACCTGTCCCTGCTGAAACAGCGTCTCTGCCCGGCGATACTGCTGCTCATCGGCCGTGGAGAGTGCCGCCGTGGCCCTCCCTCCCAGACGAATACGCAACTCATCCAGGAGGAACCGCACATCGCGATTATCGGGGTGCAGATTCACAGCGTCCTCAAGAAGCGAGACCGCCACCACCACCTGATCCCGGGATCCCCGGGCAAGACGTTGCGCCTCACCATAGAGTTGGCGGGCCCGGGCTATCCGTTGCTGGTCTGCCGGATCCGGCCGGAGATTCAGGGCAATCTCCAGGCGGCGAAGTTGCGTCTGGAGCCCCGGATAATTGGGGTTGATCTCGGCGAGGACCTCCAGCTCGCTGTAGACTTCCAGGGGCCCCGCCTGATCAAGGCGAGCCAGAGCCTGGTTGTAGCGGGTTGCAAAGATATCTTCGAACTCATCGGCATCACGAAGCTGGACGATTCGCAGCTCCAAGATACGGGCATCCCAGTTAAGAGGACGCACATCCCGGACATTTCTGAGATTCTCGATGGAACGATCGAAGAGCCGGTCGGCATCTTCCTTACGGCCCTGACGAAAGAGAAGAACTCCCCGGTTGTAGTCTTCCCGGGCAAGACTGAGATAGTTTCCCAAAACGGGATAGAGAGGATCCGTAGGAGAAAGTTCCCGTCCCTCTTCAAGGCTGAGCGCGGCCGTTGCAAGGATCAGAAGACGGTCGATTTCGCTATTGGACTCGATATTCGTCTGTTCCCAGGTCTGTTGTGCCTGAATGAGGGTATCCCGGGCAGCTACATATTCATCCTGGCTGTATTGCGCCTCGGCCCGGGTCAGAAGCTCACGCACACGCTGAACCACCAGAACGTTCTCAAGCTCAAGCAATTCCTGACCCACCGCAGCAATCTCCTGGTCCGCAGTAGTCCTGAGAGCATCCTGTTCCCGAAGCTCCAGAGAATCAAAGAAAGCATCGCGGGCAGCCTCCCAGTTTCTCCGGGCCGCATCAATCTGCATGGCTGCGATGGCGGCCCGGGCGTCGGCTATGCGGGAAAACCCTTCTGACTCCTGGATTCGGGCTTCGGCGATCAGTTGCTCAGCTTCTTCGAAACGTTCTCCACCTTGGGCCGCGAGGTCGTCCAGATCCTGTCGCAGAACCGTCAGGCGCAGGAGCTCTGATTGGACAGGGGCACTGCCACTGACGTACTCCCGATCACCCTCCAGTCCCTCCCGGGCACGCTCCACCTCTTCCCGGGCCCTGGCCAGAACTCCCTCCAGGATCTCCAGGCGCTGCGCCGCCTCGTCGGGGTAACGGGCTATACGAACCGCCTCACCGGGCGCTTCGTCGGGAAGATCCTCCTCCAGGGGCTCCTCCACGCCTTCCAGCAGGAGCGATGTCTCGGCAAGAACATCCCGGGATCGGGCAATAACCAGGGGAACCTCGGCGGTCTCAAGGAGCGAAACCTCCACGGCCAGACGTTGCGTCTTCGAGACCATCCCTTCCAGACGACGGGCTGCCTCATCGAGAACTTCCTCCAGAGGGGAATGATCCATCTGGGCCAGATAATCCTCTGGAAACTGCCCGATCGTCTCAACCCGGTTTTTCCAGGCCTCCTCCTGCCCTGTCAGACGATCCACTACTTCCTGGATCTCCTCTTTACGGGATCGCAGCAACTCTGCCAAAGCCCGATCATCCTCCCGGATCACCGGAAGATTTTGAAGCGTCCCGGCCAAATCAGCCAGATAGCGGGCGCTCTCTTTCCTGAACCGGGCTGTCAGAGGTGGCCCCGCCTCTCGGGACGGGCGGTCAGCAATGATCTCGCGAGCAGGCTGATCCGGTTCGAAGAGGCCAATCCGCACCTCCTCGAGCCGCTCCCAAGCCAGAGCAGCCTCTGCAGCCAGTTGATAGGCTTCAATCGCCTGGGGTAGTTCATCGCGCCCCAAAAAGTCATTCCCTTCCCCATACGCTTCCAGGGCCTGCTCCCGGCTCATGCGGGAAGCCTCAACCAGGGGCGCATCGTAGAATTCCGTCATGACCGCCACCAGCCCCTCCTGATTCCTCAAGTCAGGACGCCCCCGCAGAAAGATATCCTGAAAATTGAGATACCAGTCCACAGGATCATCAGGAAACTGTAGGGCCACCTGGGAACGCAGGACAAGGACATCCTGCGACAGAGACCGGGCCCGCTCAAGCACCCCGTGGAGCTCCTGGCCTTGGGCAAGATACTCGGCAAAAAAGTCAGCCTCCAGCGGCACCGGCCCCTCGGAAGCAGCCGCCGTCAGGGGGAGTGATACCTGGGTGTACACATCTATCAGCCCCAGAAAGTTCCCGCCCGCCTCATCGAGACGAACCAGTGCTCTATCGACCTGGTTTACGAAAATATCGCTGTATCCCCGCCCCTCAAAGCGATCCCGCTGAAGATCACCCAGGGACAGGTAAATTCTGGCGGCCTCGGCGTGACGCCCCGCCTGGAAGAGTTCCCGTGCCTCGCTCATGGCCTGATCCACCAGGTTCCGGTCGTAGGCAAGCTGGGCTATAACCCTGGCGTCCTCAACTTGTTGAAGCACTCGGGCATTGGGAAACTCGTCAAGCTGTTCCATTCTGTCAATTATATCAAGGGTTCTGGCAATATCATCGGGATTATCAATCAGGTTCTGGATCAGAAGCTCGAAAAGAACATTGTATTCACCCCGGATACCCCGGATTGCGCGCATCAGCGCTTCGGCTTCTACAATTCGCTCGGGATCATCCCGAATGGTCTGCTCCAGGAGGAGAATCGCGTCGTTGATTCTGTTCTCGGCCACCAGCCCCCGGGCACGACGAACCGGGTCCTCCCTGCGTCCCGACGCGGGGAGAGAAACCGAGATAAGTAGCAACAGAAGAACCGCCGGAAGGCGGCGCAGAATCAACTTTTTCATTCTCCCCTGCGAATAATTCTACCACGCCTCGGGGTTATGGTTCTATGAAAGCAAACCGATACCCTATATAGAATAATCGGCCAGAGAGCGGTACAATGTATATCAGAATGGCTCAGGAACGTCGATTTACCGCAGTTCTGCTCCTCTTTGTCGTGGCCACGGTGCTGGTCGTGCCGGCTTTTGCATCCGGTGTGTCCGAAGACTCCTTCCACGACTGGTACGGCGATATCCACGAGCAGGTCGGCGGCGAATCGGTACAGAACACGGGACTCACCGTTTTTCCTACCCTGATGATCCCCATGGGAGGAGAACAGGAGGGCATGGGAACAGCCTATACCGCCGTGAGCCGCGATGCATCCTTCCTGGAGGCAAATCCCGCAGCCAGCTCCCGCCTTGAAAAAACCGAGGCAGCAGTCTTCCATAACAACCTCATCGCCGATACCAATATGGAGGGAGCAGTCTATACCAGCCGTCGCGAGAACCTGGGGTACGGCGTTGGAGCAAAGCACCTCCACGTTCCCTTCACCAGCTACGACGACTACGGAGGTCAGCTCGGGACGGCCCGGTACAGCGAGACCGTGGTGGCGGGGAACGTCTCCTACAACTTTTTCAGCGGTTTCTATTTCAGCGGTATCTCCCTGGGAGCAAACGTAAAAGCAGCCTACCGTCATATTCCTGATCGTATCGCTCCGGGCCAGTCCGCCGCGGGCGTTATGACCGACCTGGGCATTCTGACGCGATTCCACTTTCTCAAACCCTATTCATCGCAGGAACCAAACTTCTCTCTAGGGACAGCTATCAAGAATCTGGGACCGCCCGTGCTGGACGAACCGCTTCCCACGGTCTGGTCCACAGGAATCTCCTGGGCTCCCCTGCGGCCCTTGCTCCTTGCTGCCGACATTCACGTCCCCATCATGCCTTTCTCTGATCAGCCTCCGCCCGACCCGAGCTACGCCGTCGGAGCCGCCCTGACCGTGACCGATTTTTTCGTTCTTCGTTCAGGATTCCTGCTTATGGGAGGAAACCCCCGCCTTACCATGGGAAGCGGCATCCAGATCCAGGAGATGACCATCACCGTAAACTACACCCTGGACATGACCACCCAACTCTCCGCCTTCGATCGCTTCAGCATCCAGGCAGCCTTCTCCCTGGGTGATCGAGGCCGAGGCGATCGGCGTGATCAGGTGCGGACACTCTACCTGGACTCGTTGCAACACTTTGCCGTGGGGGAGCTGGAAGAAGCGATTTATCTTAACCGGCAAGCCCTTGCCCTGGACCCATCCTTCGAACCGGCCCGGGAAACCCTGGCCATGGCAGCCCGTATGCTCGATCTCCAGAATCGCATGGAATCGATCCGTCTTGATGAGGATCGGCTCAGACCCGACGAGAGGCTTCGTGAATGACCCGAAGCGCCGCCAGGGCATCGGCTGCCGTTGAGCGCGAACGCTCCAGCCGCCCTTCGGCCAGAGCAACGGCCTCGTTCATCATCCCCAGGAAATAGCCCGTCGGCTCGGGGACAAGACGGGGCACGTCCTGGAGCGAGCGATAGGAACTGTAGTGGGGACTGATCTCGCTCCTGCTCCAGGAAAAAATCCCGTTGCCAACCCGAATTTCCCCGGAGGAGAAGCTCAACCTGATCTCCAGGTGGAGATAATCCCGCTCGGCCCCGATCTCAAGCACCACGGGCAGACCCTGTTTCTTTAGGACCCCATGAATAAAGACCGACGATCGGCATCCTCGCATGTTCCCAACCCTCCGGCGCACCCGAAGAGTGTCGTCGGTCAGGTAGTGGATCGCGTCGATCAGATGTGTTCCATCGTGGTGCAGAACACGGTGGTGGGGTTTGTTTTTCCCGAAGTAGAGAGTAGCTGTTATACCCAGAAGAGATCCCAGGGCGTGAGAGCGCATGGCCTGGCGCACCAGCTCGTAATCGCGGGAGAAGCGCCGCTCGTGGTTTACCAGGATTTTCAGCCCCCCCTGTTTCTCGATTCTGGCTATGCGCCGGGCCGAGGCCATGGTATGGGCAAGAGGCTTTTCACAGACCACCAGGGGGATCCCCTCGCGGGCTGCCATGGCAACGTACATCTCGTGGGTATCGGGGTGGGTTGCAACGACCAGTATCTCCGGAGCCGTGGTGCGGATCATCTCCAGCGCATCGGAGAAGACGGGAGCACCCCAACGCCGGGAAAAGAGGCGGCGCCGCTCTTCATCGCGATCCATACCCCCGACAATGGCACAACGGCCGGTAGCAACCAGCGCCCCGGCATGGGTACAGGGCTTTTCCCGTAAGGGATCCTCCTCCAGAAGGGATGCGATCCGTCCCGTCCCAACGATCGCTGCAGAGATCATCCCGTCGGGGGTCATTCTTCCGTCTGGGGGCATCCGATCCCCTCTTCCTGCGGAAAAAGCCGGACATCCGAAACAGACATCCCCGCGTCCCGGGCGGCCTGGAGACCGGAATCACTGTCTTCGAAGACGTGACACCGGACAGGATCAACTCCAAGCCTCCGGGCACACTCCAGGAAAATATCGGGGGCCGGCTTTGCGTGATCCACATCATCGGAAGTCACCACGGTTTGAACCAGGGAGGCAAAGCCTGTTGAACGAAGCGTCACCGAGGTCACAGCCCGGCACTCGTTGGTGGCGATTCCGATGGGAAGCTCTCCAGCATACCGGCAGAGGATGCGTGCGACCCCACCGATGGGCTTGACCTCCTTGATTTTCTGCAGATAGGCCCGGTCCTTGGCAACAGCCAGCGCCATCGGTGAAAAGCTTCTGCTGAAACGCTGGTTCAGGGCGTCCACGATTGCCACAGAAGAGAGCCCCCCCAACTGTTGGAACAGCTCCTTCTCCAGGGGTATCCCCTCGTTTCGCAGAATCTCACGCCATGCTTCAAAGTGTATGGGCATGGTATCCAGAAGCGTACCGTCAAGATCGAAAATAAGCGCCCTGGTCCGGTCATCAGGAGTAAAACTCATGAAACAAAACGCCCCCTCTCGATAATTCGTTGGGTTGAGCCGTCCTGAAGCGTTGCCCTCACCTCCATAGCTTCGGTGCCAATCATGAAATCCAGGTGCTGCCTGCTTCGGTTCGCACCAATTTCATCGAGGGTCTTGTCGTCCAGAACCGTTCCCCCTTCAATACAGGAGGGATACGCAAAACCCAAGGCAAAATGACAGGCAGCATTCTCGTCCAAAAGGATATTGTCAAAGAGCAACCCCGATTGAAAAATCGGCCCCCTGGAATCAACCAGAGCAATCTCGCCCATGAAGGAACTCCCCCGGTCAACCTCCAGAAACTCCCGGAGCGCTTCCTTCCCCGAAGACGCTCCGAAGTTCACTACCTTGCCCTGGTCGAACTCCATCCAGGCGTCACGAACCATGGTTCCCATAACCCGCACGGGGCGTGATATCGCGGCGCGCCCCCGGGTTTGCCGATAATCAGGGGTGGTAAAGACCTCCTCCGTGGGGAGGTTTGGAGAAAACTCGATACCCTCGCTGGTCCGGGCACCGCCCCCCTTCCAACGCGCCCGGGAACTCAACCCAACGGTGAGATCTGTGCCTGCGCCGGAAAAATGGAGCTCCCGAATCTTCAACTCGGTCATGGTCCGGGCCCGCTCGGCCAGAAAAGCACCATGATCTTTCCAGAAGCGGGCCGGATCGTCGGCATCGAGACGAAGGATCGGAACAAAGGCCTCCCAGAGCGCATGAAGAGCTTCCTCTCCCGGGGGCATATTCAGGACAGCCCCGGCCCATTTCGGCGATGGGACCGCCATAACGGTCCACTGGGTCTCGTCGTTACTGAGGCCCCGCCGCAGTTCAGCGTCGGTCTCGCTCAAGGCACGGGTGATCGCACCCATCCGGCCGGTATCAGCCCCATCCAGCACCGAGGGATCCACGGGTGATTTGATAGAGAGAAGTGCCCAACGATCCCGGAGAAGCTCCTTGTTGCGACTTTCCCGGTAGGAGGGAACGAAGGAGAGATGGTCCTGGCCGGAAAAATCAAGCCGGGTTCGAAGCAGCCTGGACGATTCGGTCCAAAGATCCACATAGGAAGCGCCCCGCTGATAGGCCAGAGAAGCCACCACTACGGCAGCGTCGAGATTTTCAGGTTCAACCTTTATCGCCAGGGGCTGGCCCTGTTGGAGGTTAACCCCCGCCAAGGCTACATGAGCAAATCGCTCCAAGTATTTTTCAATTTCCATGACGAAGAATTGTATCACAATATCGCCTGCATAGCACCCCGGTGAGCGCCCGGCCCGGCGCCCGGAGGTGCGCTACGAAAGGAGACGGACCCGGCTGAAAATATAGGCCAAACTATCCTGTTTTATCGGGATTCGCTGAAAGGGTGTTCCCTTCAGGGGTTCAGGAGGATACTCACGATACCGCTGGTATCGCTGCTTCCTGGTGGTATCCGCCCAGTAAACGAGACGGAGATTGCCGCCCTCGATCTCAAGGCAGGTCATGCCCTGCTTCCCCAGAACGTTTCCGGAATTAAACATACAGGGAACAAGCAGTCGCTCCTCGTAGAGACTCGCATGGGAAGCATCTCTTTTTTCCACCTCCTGGATATTCAGAAGATCTTCCTTGAGTTGGTCAATGCGGTCCTCGATGGCAGATTGATCCGGGCTTTCAGGATAGGCCCGACAGAGAGCTTCGATTTCAAAGAGGACGGAGTCAGTTTTCCCCATGGATTCAAAGAGCGGACGATGGGTATGGCCGATAAAGACCAGAATATTTCGCTCTGCGGCAAAACGGTACGCCCTTCGTTCCACCAGAAACCGTCGCCGGCTGTCGTCGGCCACGGGAGGCGTGCTCACATGAAGAGGATTGGCCAGATAGCGCAAAAGAAGCCGGGCGATATTGTTGTGTTTCTGGTACCACCGGTTTGTCTGATGTCCGTGAAAAATGAAGATTGTTCCGCAGGCATGGGCAAGGCGCACTCCCTGAAAGATCGGTTCCATAAAGGTTTCGGGCCAGTTTTCCCGTCCCAGCACGCCCAGGCCGGTCACGGCAGGACCGCCCTCAAGCAGCTCCAGGTCGTGGTTGCCCACAATACGGGTCAACCCGCCCCGGTCCGCAACGGCGCGAAAGGCCAGGTATACGTCTTTCCAACGGTTTACAATGCTTCTCATGCTGAAGCGCTGTAAATCTTCCACATCACCATTCAGAATGAGATGATGTCCTCTGGCGGCGTAGTAGTCCTTGAGAACCGTAGAAAAGAGTTCCCCGTTGTGTCGAAAATCGTCGTTCCGGCCACCGTTTCCCATGTGAAGATCGCTAAAGACCACCAACCGGTCTCCGTCGGAAATTTTGCGAAGCGGCGAATGGTCGTAAATCTCCTGCAGATCTTTCTGATGTCCCTGGCCCTGGTCTCTTTGACTGGAACTGTCTGTTGCCATAGCTCTCCTCGCAAGTTCTTGCGTACTCTTCATCTCCTGTGCGGGAACCCCGGGTGACTACCCTGGGTGGCGCCAGGCCTTCCGAAGCTCTCTTGCCGCCCTGGTTACAGATCGTCGAAGCCGTGCATCGCCAGGCCCACACGCCACCAACGTGCAGACCGTCAACATGCAGACCGTCAATACACAGACCGTCAAAGACCAAAGACAGATCGCGAAAAACTGACAAGATGCTCTCTCCTTGGTATAGTTTATCAGGGAGATAGAATGCAACCGGATTACGTATCATACGAGCCGAAACAACGGGAGGAGTTCCTCTCGCAAATTGGAAACTTTTCGCCCAACGAGCGAGACGTTTTTCACAGACTCTGCAAGAACTGGCAACCCCGCATCTCCTATGAGAAATTCTCACGTCTCCTGGGGAGCTCTTCGGGCGGAGGGGCCGGTGACCTGGCATCACTCATGACAAAGCTCCAGCGGGGTGGCTGGGGCATCCTGCGGAGCAAAATCGCCGAAGGCAACCGATCCCGCGACGCAATCATTCTCACGGACCAGCGTTCTCCCCGATTCTACTGCGAACTGGCCGACGAGTACTTCACAGACATGCTTGAATCGATCGTGAATCCTCTTCCCCTGATATCGATCATCGAGAAAGCTCAAGGGACCATCCCGCCGGCATCAATTCTTCTCGTGGAGGCCGATCAGCTCGCTGCGGTGATCAGCGGGAAAGGGCCCCACACGGAAAAGACGGGGATCCTGGAGGAACAGCCCCTGGCCGTGCAAAGCTTCGACAACGACCGTCTTCTGATTACCCGCAAAAATCTCCGGTCCTTCGGTAATATGGCAATTCTCAAGCTGCGCTACTACCTGACAAACACGACGCTCCTGGGTCTCATGGCAAAACTGCAGGACACCAGCCTGATTCTGCTGAAAAAGAGTTGCTCCGGGAAAGATGGAGCGTTCTGGCTGGCCTTGACCAAAACAATAATGGCTCATAAGAACGATATTGACAGCCTCCGCAATGTGGGGATTGAGAAAACCTTCTACCATGCGGCGTGGCTTCTCAAAAATCTCATAGAGTCACAGATTGCTGAGGCGGAAGAGCGCAAGCGACGCCAGGAAGAAGAAAACCTGGATCTGGAAGCTATTGCCCACGCTGTAAAAGAAACCCCGGAAAAACTCCTGCCCCAGGCGTCTCTCACGGCCATGCTGGAAAGCCAGCGCGAGAAGTATGATTCCGAGATCGGGCGCTTCAAGGAGAAGTTTTTCGAACGCTATGTTACTCCCGAGCCGTCAAGAAAACTTCCCGCAGTTCTTCAGCTTGATGATAACTTCATCCACCGGGACAATCTCTACCCCCTCTTCCTGGAACATTTCCGGATAGCCGAGATGGAGCTCCCTGCCTATTTTGTACATCTCATGGAACACTCCCTGCGAACGGGCAACCGGAACCAGGACCCTACTTTTTTCACTCTGGAGAGCTTTGAGCAGGCCCTGCAGGAGCAGATTCGGTCGTACAGCACGTTTCTGCCGGAACTCATCGGGAAGCCCGTTCTTCTGGCCGAGGGGATCATCCATCACACAAAACTGACCAGGCAAACCATAACTCCCGCTGAGCTGCGACAACAGCTCTCTCTCTATTTTGATACCGAAACCCTCCGCCCCCTGCCGTTGCGGGAATGGTTTGGACTCCGCCTAGTGGATATCTTTGACAGGGCCTTCGCTCGTCTGCCGGTCTGGCACCGCCTTTGGTTGCGGATGAGCGGAAAATACGAGTCCTTTCGGGGCCGCTTCCTGAAACAAACAGAACACACAAAACCGCTTCGATCCTTCCGGGACACACCTCACCACCAGGAACGGTCCCGACACGACAGGGATCAGGAGCACCTCTCCGGAAAAGGATCCACCCCGGGACGAGGGGAAAGCTCCTCCCGAAGCACATCCCCCCAGGGAAGAACCCGGGGTCAAAAAGGAAGCGCTGCAACGAAGTCCCAGCGGGCCTATAACAGAAAACAAGTGGAGAGCGCCTGGAAAGAGTTTGGAAGCACCCTCAAGAAGAACGACTAGCCACTAAGCAGCTCCAGATCTTCCTGGCCGGATTGGTACTCCAGAATTGCCGAGAAGATTGAGCCGAAAACCAGGGGAAAGACCACGTTGTGAAAGTAGGCTCTCTGGGCGATCGCCGTTTTTTCCTCTTCGTACTGCCTCAGGAGGTTCTCCCGGGCCAGGGCAACGTGCCGGTCGTAGGAGGCGAACGGTAGATCGTCCTCGCCCGTAGCAGTCCGGTGGTTTATTGTGTCCTGATACCGACCCAGGAGCGTAAAAATTTCAAACAAGGACAGCTCCTGACCCAGCTCTTTCTCCAAGGCTTGCCTGTCATTGTCCAGCCGCCCCAGCAATTCCGAGAATCGCTGGGGATACATTATTTCGTAGGCCTCGCTTCGTCGCAAGATGACTCCCTGATGGGCCAGGGCCTCTTCGATCGCCTCGATCACATGGCGGTTTCCCCGATAATACTTGAGTATGGAGAGAATGCGTTTCGCCCCGAAACGGCCGTGGGCGAGCAGCGCCAACACTTGCTCCGCCATCTGCTCGGGCAAGGAGGGGTTCACCTGTATGCTGCAGGTCTCGTAGGCCGCCCCCCCCTTCTCCCGGAGGCGAACCTGACGAACCGAGAAAAGTTCATCCCAGGTGATTGTGCCATAGCGGCTCCCCAGGGCCCGGGCCTCCCGGCAAAAGCGATTTCGATACTCCTCGAGAAAGCCGTGAGAGTTCAGGATTTCGTAATATGCCTGGGAAATCCGCAAGCCCCCCACGGGGGCAGTGCTTTCCATTCGCTTTGCATCGATCACGGGCATTCCGATAACATCCCACTGGCGGGCCCCGTCGGGCCCGAAGTTCCCGATAGTAACCTCGCCAAGATTCGCCCCGACCCGGATGCGAATCTGGAACATGGCACTCAGAGGGTTTGCCACAGCGTCGTCGCTCCGCAGGCGCTCCATGATGGCGAAAGCCCGGCTCAGGGCCTGACGGTCGGTCTCGTTGTGATAATCTTCAAGAAACCGGTCGTCGGCGCTGTTGAAGCGAAGACTCACCCGCTGCATCTCCACGCAGGTAAAAAAGAGCTCCTTCGCCATGTAGAGGCGGATCTCGTCGGGATCTGCCGTCTTGCGTACCACCGGGTCTATAAGCCCTCCGAAGTGGAACATCAGGGAATCGCCCTCGATCTTGTTCAGATACCCTCCGTGTTTGCGCAGAACACCGTTAAAAGCCGTGTACAGCCCGTTGAGAACTTCCTGATTTTCCTTGGGGGTCAGAAACTTGGAGAGAAAGGTGTAATCGGCGATATCGATGAACCCCACCCCAACTTCAACCTCTTCGCTCTCCTGAGGGATTTCTCCCACTTCCAGAATCGCATCCACCAGTTGCCGGGGAAGATAAAAATCCTCAATCTGTTCCCTCAGGGTTCTTTTCATACCTATGATGCTAATCCGCCTGAGAGCCTGGCGCAATAACAGATTCCGGAAAATCGGGAAGGAGAGCAAGAAAATCTTCCTCGGTGATCACAGGAACCCCCAGTTCCCGGGCCCGCCGGGCCTTGGCCGAGGTAGAGTCGGGACTGTTCGTGACGAGTCGGGAGAGACCGGCCGCAACGGAACTGCGTGACTCGCCTCCCCAGCGACGAACCAGCTTTTCTGCATCGCTTCGCTTCAGCCGATTGAGCGTACCGGTAAAGCAGAAGGTCATCCCCTTCAGGGGAAGCTCTCCGGCTGCGTCAGCGGACGCCCCCTCCTCCAGGATGAGCGTCCCCGTGGCAAGAAGACGATCCATCTCATCCCGAACGGCTCCAAGACCCTCAAGTATCGCCCGGGCTGTTGTTTCGGCAATTCCCTCGGCCCGTGAAAGATCATCCACCGTGGCCGCCCGTATTTTTTCGAGAGTGTCAAAGCCCGCGTCGACCACCTTCTGCATCTTGAGTTCGGCTATGCCAGCGATATCAAAACCGGCCACAAACCGAGCCAGCGGCACGGGGTTGGCCCGGCGCAGGTTCTCCAGGGCCTTGGAAGCACTCACCTCTCCCATACCAGGAAAGGTTGACAGATCCTGCACGGAAAGCCCGTAGAGATCCGCGATCTCGCGGACCAGACCCGTTTCGAAAAGTTTCCCCAGCAGGACATCGCCAAAATCGCGGACCTCCAGGACATCGATCCATTTCTGCAGGCGCCGAAAGGCCCGGCGCGGGCACCGCAGGTTTGGGCAGTAGAGGCGTTTCCCTTCGTTCACCGTGGCCGTTCCGCAGACCCGGCAGTACTCGGGAGGGGTAATGTCCCGGGTCTCTTCGGTGTGCCGAACAAGACGCTCGATTTTTGGAATAATATCACCCCGTTTCGAGATAATTACTTCACTGCCGATCCTGAGTTCCATCGAGGCTATCAGCTCGGGGTGCACCAGACTGGCCCGGCGCACCGTCGTGCCCGCCAGCAGGACCGGATCAACCAGAGCCACGGGAGTGTACAGGTGCCCCGATTCGCTCCATTCGACATCACGCAGAATGGTGAGGGCTTCTTCGGCGGAAAACTTGAAAGCGATCTGCTTTTGAGGACGGGCCCGCTTCATATCCTCGCGATCAACCTGGGGTCCCTTGATCACGAGCCCGTCGATATCATAGCCCAGGGAGGAGCGCTTCTCTATTACCAGGTCTCGATAATGGATTACCTCTTCGGGCGTTTCCAGAACCACCTGGGGAACCAGATCGAAGCCCATACGCCGGAGCCAGTCTGTTTTCCCGATTTCATCGGAGAAAGCCCGTTCCTCCTCCAGAGATATGGCGTCGTAGCAGAGAATGCGCAGGTGTTCGCTACCTGCTCCGTCCTTGCGCCGCATGATACCGTTTGCAGCGTTCCGGCAGTTTGCTTTTTCCTGATAATAGTGGCGATGAACCCGGTGCTCCATGATGATCTCGCCCCGCACAGCGCCGGAAAAGATCTCGGGAAGCTCCTGGGGAACTCCCTGCATGGCCCGGACGTTCCTGGTGATATCGTCCCCAATACGACCGTCCCCCCGGGTTACTCCATGGATAAAGCGACCTTGGTGATACTGGAGCTCGATACTGGCTCCGTCCAGTTTATATTGAACAATGTAGCGGGGATGGGCGATTTTTTTTGCCCACCGGAGAAACTGCTCCGGCGACGAGGCTTTATCCTGGCTCCCCATGGGGATAAGGTGTTCCCGTTTTGTGTGATCTTCGTTGCTGTCTTTGCCGACCCGGTTCAGGACCGGATGATCGGGGGCCAGCTCTGTGAGCTCATCCCACAGCGTATCGAACTCGATGTCCGATATTTCAGGCTGGTGGTTGTAATATTTGTCCTGGTGATACGCAATGAGCTCTGCCAACTGATCTATACGGTTTTGCATGACCGGTCAAATATAGCCCGAAGAATCCAAAAAAGGCACCCCGGTCCCGGATCTCTTTCCCGGACGCATAAATACAACATGGATACCGGCAGAAGACAAAAAAAGGGTCTGCGGGGAAAGGAGGTGAACCCCGCAGACCGTAACGTGCTGACTCACCCTGTATAACAACCCAGGCGCAGAGAGGTAACACAAGAAAGAATTATTTTTTTCTTTCTCCGCGATAATCCTCCTTCTTCGAGCCGATCTGCTTCAGATATTCCTGGTACCCCGCGCCCGCATGGTAGGAAGATCGCACCAGGGGGCCGGCGTCACAAAAACGGAACCCTCTGGCCAGAGCCTGATCGCGCAGGAGGGAAAACTCCTGGGGCGTCCAGTATCGCTGAACCGGCAGGTGCCTCCTGGTGGGTTGTAGATACTGTCCCAAATTCAGGATCGTCACACCCTGCTTCAGCAAGTCTTCCATAGCGACAAGGACCTCCTCTTCCGTTTCTCCCAGCCCCAGCATGAGGCTTGACTTCAGGGCCTGGAGGGGGGCCAGATCCCGGGCGGCAGCCAGAACACCCAAAGACCGATCGTAATCGCTGCGGGAACGAACCTGTGGCGAAAGACGCCGCACCGTCTCCAGATTATGGCCCAACACCTCGGGCCGGGACTCCAGAACCACCTTCAGAGCATCCCGGTTTCCCTGAAAGTCCCCCGCAAGCAGCTCCACCGCACAGCCGGGAGCGGCCTCGCGGATCGCCTCAACGGTCTGCGCCATCACCAGGGCGCCGCCATCAGGGAGATCGTCACGGTTGACCATGGTGATCACAGCGTGGACCAGTCCCATTTTTGCCACCGATTCGGCCACTCGCCGGGGTTCTCCCTGATCGACAGCGATGGGGGCTCCCGTTTTCACCGCACAAAAGCGGCAGCGCCGGGTACAGATTTGCCCCAAAATCATGAAGGTCGCCGTCTTGTGCTGTCCCCAGCACTCGTGAATATTTGGGCAGCGAGCTTCTTCGCAGACTGTAGTAAGCCGCTCTTCCCTCATTAACCGCTTGAGATAGCGGAAGTTCTCCGTCGTATTTAGCTGGATTTTAAGCCAGTCAGGTTTTCTTTCGCAGGAATCGCTCATACCCGAAGGATACTGATTTGTTGACTTCCTGGGAAGGAATCTCCCCGGTGGTGAGAGGAAAGATAATAAAGGAAATCTCCTCATCAGAAGACCAGATCGGGAACCCGGGCACGCGTCGGGACAAGGCTGTCCCAGACTCGGGACAAGCCTGGCCCAGACTATTGACAGTCTTGTAACACGAAAACTACTGTAGCATGATGAAAATACGATACAACGCGCCGGTGACGCTCTCCTTTGCCTTGTGCGCTTCCTTGGTACTGTTGCTCAATCAAACAGTTTTCCCCGGTCTGACTCAATCTTTTTTCCTGGTCCATGCCCGGATGAACCCGGGCAGTGTCGTCGATTATCTGCGCCTCTTCACCCACGTAATCGGTCACTCCAACTGGGGCCATCTGATGGGAAATTTTTCCTTCATCCTGCTCCTGGGGCCGATCCTGGAGGAAAAATACGGTTCCACGAGCCTCTTCATCATGATGGCTATTACCGCCGTCGTTACGGGGTTGCTGAATGTGCTCTTTCTGCCCACGGCGTTGCTTGGGGCAAGCGGCATTGTCTTCATGATGATTCTCCTGATCTCTTTCACTAATATCCGTCAAGGGGAGATCCCCCTCACCTTTATCCTGATCGTGGTACTCTTCCTGACCCAGGAGATCGCCAACTCCCTCCGGCAGGATACTGTCTCCCAGTTCGCCCATATCGCAGGGGGTGTCATTGGAAGTCTCTTCGGATTTCTTCAGTCCCACCGTCGTCGGGGCCGGTAACAGGAGGGAAGCATTGTGGATACCCATCTCACGGACCGCATCAACCAGCTCCAGGCCCGACTCCGCGAGGTAGAACTCCTCGTGGCTGATCCGGATTTACACAGGGATCAAAAACGGGCCATAGAAATCATGAGGGAACACTCGCGCCTCGCGGCGATCAGTTCTTCCTGGGGACGTTTACAGCAGATCTCCCGGGAGATCCAGGAGAACGAACTTCTGATCCAGGAAGAGAAGGACCAGGAGCTGCGAAGCATGGCCGAAGAGGAACTTTCAACACTTCAGGAGCAGGCCAGGAGCGCCGAACGGGAGCTGAAGGTCCTGCTGGTTCCGCCGGACCCCCTGGACGAGAAGAATACAATTCTCGAGATTCGCGCAGGAACAGGTGGTGACGAAGCGTCTCTCTTCGCCTCGGACCTCTACCGGATGTACGCCCGATACGCCGAGAACCGGGGGTGGAAAATCGAGGTCCTTGAGACAAACGCCACCGAGGTGGGGGGCTTCAAGGAGATCATCTTCTCCGTGACAGGAGCCCAGGTCTACAGTCACTTGAAGTACGAAAGTGGCGTGCATCGGGTCCAGCGCATCCCCACCACCGAATCGGGAGGGCGAATCCACACATCGGCAGTCACCGTGGCAGTACTTCCCGAGGCCGAAGAGACCGATATCCAGATACGTCAGGAAGAACTGAAGATTGACGTCTTTCGATCCTCCGGTCCCGGAGGGCAAAGCGTAAACACCACCGATTCGGCGGTACGCATAACGCACCTGCCCACGGGAATGGTGGTCATCTGTCAGGATGAGAAGAGCCAGCTCAAAAACAAGGCCAAGGCCATGCGCGTTCTCAAGGCCAGACTCTTTGAACAGGAAGAGGCCAAGCGCCAGAACGAGATGGCCCAGAACCGCCGGAACCAGATCGGAAGCGGCGACCGCAGTGAACGGATACGCACCTACAATTTCCCCCAGAACAGGCTGAGCGACCACAGAATAAATCTCACCTTGTATAAACTTGATCACATTCTGGAAGGTGATCTTTCGGAAGTAATAGAATCGCTCCAGTTGCACACCATGGAAGAGGAGTTGTCATCCTGACCGTACGGGATATCATCTCGGAAAGCGTGAAACAGCTCCAGGGAATCAGCGAATCCCCCTGGCTTGACTCACTTCTGCTCCTGGAGCATGCCACGGGGCGTCCCCGGGAGGATCTGCTGGCGGAGCTGGGCGACCCGGCGGAAAAGGCGCTGAAGCCCTCCTGGATCGATTCGTTCATGAAATGTACCAAAAGGCGTTCCTCGGGCATCCCCGTGGCGTATATTATTGGCAGGAAAGACTTCCGGGGATTATCCTTTGCCGTGGGCCCTGGAGTCCTGGTCCCTCGTCCCGAGACAGAGCTCCTCGTAGAGGAGGCGGTGCGAATGATCAAGAACAGTCAGAATGTCGTTCGGTACCACGATTGTTGCACCGGTTCAGGCTGTGTAGTTATCGCCGTGACAGCAGAATGTTCTGCCCTGGGGGTCAGGCTCATCCCCAGCTTTTCCGATATTGAGGAGGAGGCCCTGACATGGGCCCGCCGAAACGCCCGGGACCTCCTGGGTGATGAACCAGCCATTCGGTCCTGGCGCGGGTCATGGCTGGAAGGACTCGATGAACCGGTTGATCTTGTTACCGCGAACCCCCCCTACCTTACCCGGGAAGAGACCAGAAAAGTCCTTTCCCGAGGCTGGGGGGAGCCCCGGCAAGCCCTGGCAGCAGGAGACGACGGCCTTGAGGCGTACCGGGAACTTGTTCCCCAGGCGGCCAGCATCATTGCCCCCCGGGGAGAGCTTCTTATGGAGTGCGGTTCGGGCCAGGGCGAGGCGATCCGAGAAATATGCCAGCGCCATGGCTTCGACAAGGTAGAGATAATCCCCGATTACGCCGGTCACGACCGGGTGATCCGGGCCCGGCAGAAGATCGCCCCCACAAATCACAGAGGACGGGAAAGAAACTGACGAGATGATCACAACAATTGCGGAACTGCAAGAGATCACATCCTCCTACCGCGCTCCGGAACAAGAACGCATCCTGGAAGCCGCCCGGCTGGCAGAAGAACTCCACCAGGGGCAATTACGGGATTCAGGCGAGCCCTATTTTATCCATCCCCTGCAAGTAGCAGAGATTCTCATTAGCTTGAACATGGATGCTGCAACGATCATCGCGGCGCTGCTCCACGATGTCCTGGAAGATACCCACATGACCCGCAACGAGCTTCGGCGCTCCTTTGGACGCGAGGTAGAGAGCCTTGTCCAGGGCGTGACCAAGATCGCCATGGTGAACGCCCAGAACCGCAACGTCCAGGCATCGGAGACGATCCGCAAGATGCTCCTGGCCATGGTCAAGGATGTGCGGGTCATTCTGATTAAACTGGCAGACAAGCTCCACAATATGCGGACCCTGGGCTACAAACAAGGCCCCCGGCAACGAGAAATCGCCCAGGAAACCCTTGATATCTACGCCCCCCTTTCGGAACGCCTGGGGATAAGCTGGATGAAGGATGAACTGGAAGACCTCTCTCTGAAACACCTCCATCCAGAGATCTATCAGTCGATCAAAACCTGGGTGTCAGACAAACGAAACAACCGCACGGCCTACCTGGAGCGGGTCAAGGCCGCCGTATTGAAAGCCGCCCGGGAGGAGGCTGTGCCCGTTACCGTGGAAACCCGGGCAAAGCATTTTTACAGCATTTACCAGAAGATGAAACGTTTCGGGAAAGATATCGACGAGATCTACGACCTTCTGGGGATCCGGATTCTCTGCGACAGCACGACCCATTGTTACCAGATTCTGGGGATGGTCCACCGGTTGTGGCCCCCTATCGCCCGTCGTTTCAAAGACTACATCGCCATGCCCAAGGCGAACCAGTACCAGAGCCTCCACACAGCGGTCCTTGGATTTCAGGGTCGGGTGATCGAGTTTCAGATCCGGACCCAGGAGATGCACCGCACCGCCGAATACGGGATCGCGGCACACTGGGTTTACAAGGAAGGCTCAGGCCGAAACCAGAACCGCCCTGTGGAGCTGGAGATCATGAATCGCGTAAAGACCTTGCGTGACTCCCGAATTACATCAAACGAGTTCCTGGAAGAGATCAAGCGAGAAATCCTGCGTGATTCGATCTACGTCTTTACCCCCAAGGGTGACGCAATCCAGCTTCCCAAGGGAGCTACACCGATCGACTTTGCCTACCACATCCATACCGAAGTTGGCCACCATGTGGCGGGAGCCAAGGCAGATGGATCGATCATTCCGCTGAGACAGCCCCTGAAAAATACCCAGGTAATTGAAATCATTACCAACCCCAACGCCCACCCGCACCTGAACTGGCTCCGTTATGCCAGGACATCCCGGGCACGCAGCAAAATACGGGCCTGGCTCAACAAGCACGATGAGCATCTGATTATCAACCAGAGCATCGTGGCCCGCAAGGTTCCCCACCTCCAGGAAGGTGCTTCTCAAGGCCCCCAGAAAGGCCGGCAGGAACGCCACCGGGGCCAACAGCGGAAACTCTCGCCGGAGACATCGCAAATCCTTGATCAGCACAAGGTAGAGATCAGAGTCGGGAAAGAGAAGAATCTCCTCATTCATTTTGCCCAGTGCTGCTCTCCCCGCACCGGCGACGATATCGTAGGGTATGTCTCCCGTGGCCGGGGAATCATTATTCACAAACGCAGTTGCCGAAGCCTCCAAAGCATTCCCGATGTGGATGAACGGCTCATCGAAGTAGAGTGGGAGACGGTATCACCCAAATCGACTCATCGGTTTCGGGTGATCGCCCGAAAAACCAACGATCTCTTCAGCGAGATCGAGGGGGCGGTGCGCAAAGTCCAGGGCCACCTGATCCAGGGAAAGATCGATGAAGAGCCCTCGGGAAATCTGGAAGCAATCTTTACTCTGGAGGTAGAACGCCACCAGGACCTGAAAAAGGTAGTCAAGTGCATTCGTGCTGTACCCGCTGTGATGAGCCTCAAGGATCTCACCGAGGAATAGGAGCGCCTCGACTATAGCTCGCGGACCAGACCGGATACCTGGCCCGGTATCTTCCCCTGGGAGAAATCCACGGATGGGGCAGATATAATATTTCTTGCCCCGCCGGCCCTCAGGGTCTATCTTTTCACCATGGCCACGATAACATTCAAGGGAAACCCCACAACAACCTCGGGAGTCCTGCCGGCCCCGGGGACGGAAGCGCCTGATTTCTGCCTCACCGACGAAACACTCCAGGACAAGACTCTGGGCGATTTCGCCGGCAGGAAGAAGATACTGAACATTGTTCCGAGCCTGGACACGGGTGTTTGTGCAGCCAGTGCCCGGAAATTCGACAAAGAGATGGCAAAGAGACCCCAGGCAGTGTGCCTTACCATCAGCAGGGATCTCCCCTTTGCCGCAACCCGGTTTTGCAAAACCGAAGGAGTCTCCAATGTAATCACTCTGAGCGACCTGAGGGACCACTCCTTCGGCAGGGACTACGGCTGCGAGATTCTGGACGGACCCTTCGCCGGGCTTCTCAGCAGGGCCCTGGTAGTGCTGGACGAGGAAAACCGGGTGATCTACTGTGAACAGGTACCGGAAATAGCACAAGAGCCGGATTACAGGAAAGCCCTGCAAGCCCTTGGCTGATACCCCTGCCCCGGGGATCTCTGCAACGCATTGACACCGCCCCCCCCGATGGCTACCATCCTGCTCCGTGGGGGCAACAATAAAAGATGTGGCACGCCAAGCCGGGGTGAGCACCGCCACGGTATCGCGGGTTGTAAATAACGATCACCGGATTTCACCTGCCACACGCCAGCGTGTACTCGATGCGGTTTCGTTGCTGAATTACAAGGTCAACACCGTGGCCCGAAGCCTCAAATCCAAACGGACCCTCTCGGTGGGCCTGATCGCTCCGGAGATCGATAACGCGTTCTTCATGCGTGTAGCCCGGGGTGTCGAGGACCGCCTGGGCGAAGAAGGCTATTCCATGATCGTGGTCAACGCCCGGGAAAGTGAGTTGCGCGAAGAGGCTGCTCTGGAACTTCTTCTGGAAAAACAGGTGGATGGGATCATCGCCATTCCCAGTGGAAACAAAGGCGACCACCTGGCACTTGCCCTGCAGGCCCGGGTTCCTCTGGTTCTGGCGGACCGGCTGGTGGACAATTTCACCACCGACGCGGTTCTGGTAGACAACAAGGACGCAACCTGCCGGGCCATCAGCCGCCTGGCAGCTCGAGGCCACCGGTCCTTTGGATTTATCGGCGGGCAATCCCATATCTTCACCGCCCGGGAACGCTATCAGGGTTTTATGCAGGCTCTGCGGGACCAGGGGATCACGCCCCGCGAAGAACACATTCTCTTCGGGGACTTCCACATTGAAAGCGGCTACCGCCTCATGAAGGATCTCATGGAGCAGCCGGACCCGCCGCGCACGGTGATGATTGCCAACTACTTCATGCACATTGGAGTAATTCGCTATATCAGCTTTCAACGCTCCATGGTTCCTCCGGATCTATACCTGGCAGCTTTTGACAACATGGAATTCTCCGCCGTATCCAATGTCCCCAGTCTTTCGATCGCGCAACCCATCGATCAGATAGGACGACACGCGGCGGAACGAGTATTACAGCGAATTCAGGGAAATACCGAAAACTGGCCCTGGATTGAACGCCTTCCAACAGAGGAGATCACCTACAATGACCCAAGCAACGACGGATCTTAATATTTCGTATGCCCTGCGAACCCAGGTGGGGGCGGTCTGCATCGCCCTGATCACCGCCGGGGCCTTTGTCTCGGTTCCCCTCCCGGGATCGCCCGTACCGATCGTACTGCAAAACATGTTTGTGATCATAACGGGCCTGATCATGACTCCCCTTTGGGCTCTCCTTGCGACAGGGACCTACCTTCTTCTGGGGGCTCTGGGGTTACCGGTTTTTGCAGGGGCCACCGGCGGATTCGCTCATTTTGCCGGTCCCACAGGCGGGTTTCTCCTCTCCTATCTCCCTGCGGCGGCTCTCACATCCTGGCTTGTGCGAGTCGGACGAGGAAGAGATTCATCAGCCCACGATGCCTCAATGATACGGAAAGTTCTGGCCCTTCTGGCAGGCTTCTCTCTGATTCACCTGGTCGGATTGCCCTGGCTTGCCATGGTCCTGGAGATGCCCCTGACCCGCGCCTTCTGGATCGGCACCGCACCTTTTATTCCGGGAGATCTCCTGAAAGCCGGAGCGGTGATCATCCTTCTGCGCTCCCTTCCCTCTTCACTATGGCGCTCCTGGTCCTAGAAGGGGTTTCGGTTTCCCTGGGGGAGCCTCCCAGGGAAATCCTCCGTGATATCGACCTGACCATTCCCTCTGGAACGATCACCCTGCTTCTGGGAACAAACGGGTGCGGAAAATCCGTGCTCTTCCGGACCATGCTGGGATTAACCGGAGGATACCGGGGAGAAATACGCCTGAAGGGAACCCCTTTGGGACGCGACGCCAGTCCCCTCCACCGACTGGCAGGGGTGGTTTTCCAAAATCCTGACCAGCAACTTTTCGGAGCAACCCTCCGGGAGGATCTGCTCATCGGGTTACCACGGGACACTCCCCTGGATCAGGAGATCCTCTCCTCTCTGGGACTCTCTGACCTTCTGGAGCGCGCCCCAGCCGAGCTGAGCGGAGGACAACGCCGCCGTCTTGCGATCGCCGGAGCCCTCATGGGACAACCGGAGCTGCTCTTTCTGGACGAACCTTTCATCGAACTGGATTACCCCTCCATCCAGAACCTTCTGGAACGTCTCGATACCCTTCGCCAGGGTGGCTCTTCGGTGATCCTGGCCTCTCACGAGTGTCAGGACATCTGGCCTCTGGTGGACCAACTGATAGTTATCGCCGAGGGACGCCTGCTCTACCAGGGGCCACCTTCAGGGGGCGCCCATCTGATCACTCCCGACCAGGGTCTTCGCCCTCTGCCCTCAGAAGGAGTTCTTTCATGAGATCAGATACCTCCTGCGCGGCGCTCCTCCTGGGAGCGCTTCTTCTCCAGGCTCTGCTCCTCGCCATAACATCACCAGTCCTGGCACTGGCGGCGGCGGGGGGAGGCATCCTTCTGGCGATCCACCCGGGGGGCTATACCCCGAAGCGTCTCTGGAAAACCCTCGGCGGACTCCTGATCATGATGGGGGCTGTCCTGGCAGCACGGTTGCTTTCTGATCCATCCATGGAGACTCTCGCTGCCTGGACAAGCTACGCAGCTCGCCTTACAGCGGCGGTAACGGTGGCCCTCACCCTCCTGAGTCTGTGTGGCCCTTCAGGAGTCCTCCGGGGGCTGGCACGTCTGGTGACCCCGCTTCCCTCGGGTATAACCAGGCCTGTCCTGGACCTGACCGCCTCAGCGGTCTATCTGATGCCGGCTCTGCGCAAGCGCCTTGAGGAGAGCCGGGGGGCAGCCCAGATCCGGCTGAGCGCTGCATGCCATGGCAAGGGCGCGCTCCAACGGGTGCTCCTTATCTCCCGGGCTTCGCTGATCTCAATTGCGGAACTACCCCGGCAGCGAGCTGAGGCGATGGTCGTACGCGGCGCTTTGGAGATCAGGAGGGATCGCCCATGATTCAGGTAGTACTCTATGAACCCGAAATTCCCCCGAATACAGGAAACATAGCCCGCACCTGTGCAGCCACAGGGACACCATTGCATCTGATCGAGCCTCTGGGATTCTCCATCTCCGATAAACATCTGCGCCGGGCAGGCCTCGATTACTGGGAACACCTGGCGATAACCACCCACACGAACTGGTCTGCTTTCCTGGACCACGCCGGGGAGCAGCAGGGTATCCTGTCTTTTTTCTCGACCCGAGGCAAAAAGTGCTACACGGAACTTCCCTTGCCGGAGAGCCCCCACAGGGTTCATGCATCCGATCAGACAGGCCAGGTCACGCAGAGTGATTCCGGGAACGGCCCCTTGTTCATCATCTTTGGCCCCGAGACAAGAGGCCTTCCCGGGGAAATTCTCTCCGCCTATCCCGGGCAAACCTATCGAATCCCCTTGCGCCCCGAGCTTCGCTCCCTGAATCTCTCGAACGCCGTTGCCTTGGTCCTCTACGATCTTCTGCGTCGGCAGGGATTTCCGGGCATGCACTAGACTCGAGTCAAAACAGAACCAGCCACAAGAGAGCTACATACAAAGGAGCAGAAGGTGAAAAAAATCGGACTCATTGGTGCAGGATTCATGGGAACCGCCGCAACCCGGGCGATCCGGGCAACGCGCCCCAATATAGACATTGGCCTTGCCGAGACAGATCCCTCCCGACGTCTGGCGGCGCTGGAAGAGTTTTCCGCTTCTGATTTCTCCGGAAACCCCCAGGATATGCCCTCTTGGGCCGATGTGGTGATCCTGGCGGTAAAGCCCAAGGAACTCCCGGGTCTCGCTACGGCGATTCGCGAGAAGGATCCCGAGGCTTTCAACAAAACCTTCATTGTTTCACTCCTGGCAGGAACCACCGTGGCAACTCTCCACAGAACCCTGGGCTCAGAACGGGTTATACGAATGATGCCTAACCTGGCAGCCCAGATCAGCCAATCCGTAACGGGAGTTGCTTTCTCCGAAGCCCTCCCGGAAGAATCCCGACAGGAAATCCTTCAACTTTTTTCGGGGCTTGGCCCGCTTCTCTCGCTGGAGGAAGAGCAAATCCACGCAATCACTGCTCTTTCGGGAAGCGGGATCGCCTTCGCCCTGGAGTTTATCCAGGCTCTCACCCTGGGAGGTGTAAAAGAGGGGCTCCCCTACGGGCAGGCCCTGGAAGCGGCCTGCGGAGTTGTCCGTTCTGCAGCAAACCTGGTGGCCCACACCGGCCAGCATCCTCAGGAAATCGTAAGCCAGGTCTGCTCCCCCGGAGGAACAACCATCGAGGGAGTCCATACCCTGGCCGAAAACCGCTTCCAGGCCGCGGTAATGGAAGCGGTAACCCGCACCGCCAGACGATCACGGGAACTCGGAAAAGCCACAGAAGAACCGGGAAAATAATAACACCCAGGAAAAAAGAAACAGAGGGGCTGGTTGTTTCCGGGGGCCTCTCTCGGATACAATCACCCCATGCTGGACCTTAAGTTCGTCCGGGAAAACCCGGAACTGATACGAGAAAACCTGGAGAAACGCAACACCTCAGCCGATGTAGAGGCCCTCATCACCGCTTTTGACAAACGAAGCGAACTGATTCAGTCAACCGAGGCTCTTCGTGCCGAGCGCAACGCCAACGCCCAGGCCATGAAGAAACGGGACCTCCCGCCTCAGGAGCGGCAGGAACTAATAGAAGAAGGCAAGACCCTGAAACAGCGCATCGCCCAGTCCGAGAAAGAGCTGGCCGAGACAGAACAGGCGCTCCAGGAACTGGCTGATAATCTCCCTAACATGACCCACCCCGACGTCCCCCGGGGAAGCGCAGAATCTGACAGTCGGGAACTGGAGATCGTGGGGACCCCGCCGGTCTTCGACTTCACCCCCGCCGATCACGTCGCGCTGGGAGAAAAACTCGATCTCCTTGACTTTGAGACAGCCGCCAAGGTTTCGGGAACCAAATTTTACTACCTTCGAAACGAAGCGGTCTACCTGGAACTGGCCCTGACCCGCTTTGCCATGGACATCCTCAGGGATCACGGCTTCACTCCCATGATCACTCCTGACATCGCCCGAACCCAGGTCGTGGCAGGAATCGGCTTTAATCCCCGGGGGCCGGAATCGAACATCTATAACCTTGAGGGAGAAGAAACCAGCCTGGTGGGAACAGCCGAGATAACCCTGGGAGGGTACTACGCAGACCAGACCCTCCCTGCCGAGGATCTCCCCATCTGCATGGCCGGGATATCCCACTGTTTCCGCCGTGAAGCAGGGTCGGCAGGGCAATTCTCGCGTGGCCTCTACCGGGTGCACCAGTTTACCAAGGTGGAAATGTTTGTGGTCTGCCTCCCCGATGAATCAGAGCAGATGCATCAGAAACTCCTGGACATTGAGAAGGAAATTTTCTCGAGCCTGGAGATACCCTTCCGTGTGCTGGATATCTGCGCTGGCGACCTGGGTGGCCCGGCGTACCGCAAGTTCGATCTGGAAGCATGGATGCCGGGACGGGGCGATCAGGGTGAATGGGGAGAGGTCACCAGCACCTCGAACTGCACCGACTTTCAGAGTCGTCGCCTGAATATCCGTTATACCAAAAAAGATGCGGACGGAAAAAAAGAGCGTGGATACGCACACTTGCTGAATGGAACAGCCGTAGCGGTCTCCCGAGCCATCATTGCGATCATGGAAAACTTCCAGCAGAAAGACGGCTCCATCAGGATACCCCGGGCCCTTCAGCCCTACACGGGCTTCGACACCATCCCTGCCGCCCCCCGGAAGCGCCCATGACACCAGGTCATCCCCGGATCATCGCTGAAATCGGCACAGCCCATGGAGGGGACCTCTCCCGGGCCCGGGATTTGATCCATGCCGCCGCCGAAGCTGGCGCGGACCTGGCGAAGTTTCAGATGGTTCTGGCCGATGAGATCCTCCACCCGCGAGTCGGATCTGTTTCCCTTCCAGGGGGTGTCATCCCCCTCTACGAGCGCTTCCGTGAGCTCGAGCGACCTGCGGAATTTTTTGCCCGCCTGATGGAGCTCTGTGAAGAAGCGGGGATACAGTTCCTCTGCACCCCCTTCGGCCTGGAGAGCGCACGGATTCTCCGCCGTCTGGGGATGCAGGAATACAAAATTGCCTCGCCTGAACTGAATCATCTCCCCCTGTTGCGATTCATCGCAGCCATGGGCGTTCCCATGATCCTCTCTTCGGGGGTCTCCACCGTAGCAGATCTGGCCGAAAGCATCGACGCCGTGCGAATTGCCGGAGCACGATCGATCACGCTGCTCCACTGCATCACTTCGTACCCTGCTCCAGAGGAAGAGTACAATCTCCGGGCAATCCCGGCGATCAGCCACATCTTCGGTGTACCCACGGGCGTCTCCGATCATTCCTTAGACCCGGTTCTCGTGCCTGCCCTGGCAACTGTTACGGGCGCTTCCATGATAGAAAAACACATTACCCTGAACAAGAAGAACTCCGGTCTTGACGACGCCATTGCGCTGGAACCCCGGGAGTTCACCAGGATGGTGCAAGAGGTGCGCGCCGTGGCGGAGGAGCTTCTTCAGGGGCGGGACGATCCGGTGGAGCTTCGCCGGCGCCAGGTAGCAATTACCCGAGAACTCTCGCAACGCTATGGAGAGGAGCGAGTCCAGACGGTACTGGGATCGGGAGTAAAGCATCTGGCCCCTTCGGAGCAGCGCAACTACGGGTACACCAACCGAAGCATCCACGCCGTGGAGCGGCTAAAGCCGGGCGACACCCTCTCCGAGGAGAACGCCGCCATCCTGCGCTCGGAACGGAACCTTACGCCGGGGTTGCACCCCCGCTATTGGGATGTGATCCTGGGAACCCCCATCGCCAAAGAAGTCGCCCCGGGCGAGGGAATTCTCTGGTCCCACCTGCTGGAAAAGCAGGCCTGCCCCGACCCGACATACTGACTCTGTTTCGGGCCTTTCATTGGAGCTCCCGGCCCTGTCCCGGGCCGGGCCGAGGCAGGGTGTGGAATCAATCATCCTTTTTCGGCCAGAGACCTGAGCACCGTTTTCAGAATTCCCCCGTTCCGATAGTAGACAACCTCCACAGGGGTATCAATCCGGCAGATCGCTGAAAACTCTCGGGAAGCCCCATCCCCGGACAAAACAGTAACCCCTATTGTCTGGGCCGGTTCCAGAGAATCATCGATGGCGATGGAAAAAATCTCCTGACCGGTCAACCCCAGGGATCGAGCGCTCTCACCGGGAAGAAACTGAAGAGGCAGCACGCCCATTCCAACGAGGTTGCTGCGATGGATCCGCTCGTAACTCTCGGCAATCACGGCTTTCACTCCCAAAAGCTGGGTCCCCTTTGCAGCCCAGTCCCGGGAACTTCCCATGCCATAGTCCTTGCCCGCCAGGATGATCGTGGGCGTCTGGGCCTTCCTGTAGCGGCGAGCGGCCTCAAAAATGCTGACCTCCTCGCCCGTAGGCATATGGATCGTTCTGGATCCCTCTGTTTCAGGAACAAGGAGGTTTCTGAAACGAATATTGGCGAAGGTCCCCCTGGTCATGATCCTGTCATTACCCCGTCGGCTTCCATAGGAGTTAAAATCATCCCTCTCCACTCCCAGGTCCTGCAGGTATTCCCCGGCAGGACTCGTCGGGTCGATTGCTCCGGCAGGGCTGATATGATCGGTCGTAATGCTGTCACCCGCCATAACCAGGACCGCTGCATGCTCGATCGCACCAATGGGATCAACCTTCAGGGACATCTCCTGAAAAAAAGGAGGCTCCTGGATGTAGGTTGATTCCTGATTCCAGGGATAGATTGCCTCCCGGCTCGCGGGAATCGAGTTCCACTGGGAATTGGACTGTTCCACATCACGATAACTGTCGATAAAGGCATCCCTGTCCAGGGCCTTCGCAAGATATCCCTGGAGCTCCTCCGGGGCTGGCCATATCTCCCGGAGGTATACGGGATTACCCTCTTCATCGTGGCCCAGGGGATCCTCGTCGAGGTTGATGTTCACCGTTCCCGCCAGGGCATAGGCGACAACCAGTTGCGGAGATGCCAAGAAGTTTGCCTTGGTATGAGGGTTGATCCGGCCCTCGAAATTGCGGTTTCCCGAAAGCACTCCGGCCACAACAAGATCGCCCTCCTCCACGGCCTGCGCCACCGGCGCAGGAAGCGGCCCGCTGTTACCGATACAGGTGAGGCAGCCGTAGCCCACGAGGAAAAACCCCATTTTTTCAAGGTATTCCATGAGCCCTGTCCGCTGGAGATACTCCGTGACCACCACCGAACCAGGGGCAAAACTGGTCTTCACCCAGGGATTGTGGCGTAGTCCCCGTTCCCAGGCCTTCTTTGCCAGCAAGGCAGCTCCCAGCAGGACGCTGGGATTGCTGGTATTGGTACAGCTGGTGATTGAAGCGATCACCACATCACCGTGGGTGAGGGATTTCTTTGCGTCCTGCTTCACCTGTGACCCGTGGCCGATCCTGTCGGCCTGGAGATCCAGGGGGGAAGATTGTGTCGCTTTTTCCGGGGCAAGGCCAAAGCCCCGCTCTTCCACAGGAGCGGTCAGGAGCTTTTGCCAGGAATTTTTCAACTCCTTCACGGTGATCCGGTCCTGGGGCCGCTTGGGCCCGGCCAGACTCGCCTCGATCTCTCCAAGCTCCAGATGGAGCACCGTCTCAAACTCGGGATCCGGCGAATCGGCGGTGCGGAACATCCCCTGGGCCCGGCAGTAGAGCTCTACCGTCTTGATAAGCGCCTCGCTCCGGCCAGTCGACCAGAGATAGTCCAGTGTTTTCTGATCTACCGGGAAAAACCCCATGGTTGCACCGTATTCGGGCGCCATATTGGAGATTGTTGCCCGGTCGGGAACGGTCATTTCTTCAAGACCGGGGCCAAAGAACTCCACGAACTTCCCCACAACGCCATGGTCCCTCAACATCTGGGTTACGCGAAGAACCAAATCAGTAGCGGTGATTCCCGGCTTGAGCTGCCCCGTTATCCTCACCCCCACCACAGCAGGAGAGAGGACATAAATTGGCTGCCCCAACATCGCGGCCTCGGCCTCGATGCCTCCGACCCCCCAACCGATAATTCCCAGACCATTGATCATCGGAGTGTGACTGTCGGTGCCGACCAGGGAATCAAAAAAAGCGACCTCTTCCCCCGAGCTGTCCCGGGCAACCTGCACGACTTTCCCCAGATACTCCAGGTTTACCTGATGACAGATCCCGCTGGCCGGGGGGATCACCGAGAAGTTCCGGAACGCTCCCTGTCCCCACCGCAAAAACTCGTAGCGTTCGCGGTTGCGGGAAAACTCCAGATCTGTATTTTGTTGATGCGCCTGGGGACTGTTGAAATGGTCTACCTGGACGGAATGGTCAATGACGAGGTCGACCGGAAGCTGGGGATTGATACGCTCCGGATCTTTTCCGAGACGGGCCATGGCGCTGCGCATGGCCGCCAGATCAACCACACTGGGTACCCCTGTGAAGTCTTGCAGAAGCACCCGGGCTGGCTTGTAGGGGATTTCGTCCCTGGCTGGATTCGCCGGACAATAGGAAGCCAGCGATGTAATATGATCCCGGGTAACGGCGAAGCCCTCCTCGTTGCGAAGGACCGATTCGAGCAGGACACGAACAGAAAAAGGAAGGCCTCTGATACCGGGAAATCCCTGATCGGCCAGCGCCTCAAGACTGAAATAACTTACCCTCCCCAAGGGCGTGTCCAGGCTCTTCCGCACACCAAAACTGTTTGTTTGCACCCCATCGTTCATCACACGGCTCTCCTTAACTTCGAGTTGACGCTTCTTGATCCTCCACTATAACGTTCCTGCCCGGTGATCGCCTACCCTCCCGGAATCGTGAAGAGCCCCGGCAGACCCGACACCGCAGACCAGGGACCGAAGGCGGAAAGCAGCTGGAATCCTGCGGAAAGCGAAATATATGGAATATGTGGAGAGGTAAAAAAGAAAAAACCCCCGGGGGAAAGGAGGTGAAATCCCCGGGGGTTGAACAGAAACCAACAATGATCTCACCCATTACAACAACCGGGAACCGTCGCGGTTACAGGGAAGAGGAGAAATTCTCTTCCTCAACGTATCGGACGAAGCGCCCCACCTGTTTTTGCACACCAGGCAGATCAATCTCGGCCTGATCCCGGTTCTTCCCTGCACAGGCTTCCTCGAGTTGTCTCGCCGCATCCCCCAGGTCGGAGCAGGAGAGGTTCCAGGCCCCTCCCTTTATCGCGTGAGCGGTGATACGGGCTTCCTCGAAACGGCTCTCGCGAAGGTCCTCCCGAATTTTCTCGATTTGTCCGGGAAGTCGTTCCGAGAACTGCCGGATCACCCGTTGCGCCGTTGCCTCATCGCCCATAAACGCCTCAACAGCGGCTGCGTAATCAATAGGGTTTCCCTCCACTTCTTCAACTCCTCCAACTGCTTCAGCCTCATCCATGATGGGATCACCCTCAGGAGATTCCAGTTCCTCAAGATCCAGAGCATCCTCCACGAACCCTCCTCCAGCGATCTCTTCCACTGAGTCTGGAGCAGACGAGAAAAACCCTTTCTCCTGGAGTCGCAGAAGAACGTCATCAATATCAGACTTCTTGAAGGGCTTGGTCATGTAATCATCCATCCCGACCCGCACACAACGGTCCCGGTCTCCTGCCAAGGCATTTGCCGTAACAGCAACAATGGGAGTAGAGAACCCCATCTCCCGGATTCGAATCGTTGCGTCGTAACCGTTCATATTCGGCATCTGCACATCCATAAAAATGAGCCCGATTCCCGAAAATTCCTGAACGCACCGAACCGCCTCTACTCCATCGGCCGCAAGAATTGTCCGAAAGCCTCTTTTTTCGAGAATTGTCTGAAAAAGCTGCTGATTCACAAAATGATCTTCGGCGATCAGGACCGTCTCGGGCAAGGAAGTGCTTCGTTGCTTTGGAGAATTCTCCTGACGCAGGTCCTCCTCGGAGACCTCCTGCAGCTCCTCCAACCCTCCCGAGAGGACCTCCGAAACCGTCTGTGAAAGAAGCCCTTTTTTCACGGGTTTACTGATGTAGCCATCGAACCAATGGAGAAGTTTCATCTTTGCCTCGCCCGTACTCATGCCCGTGGGAGTCATGAGAATCAGGGGCATCGCCTCGATTCGTTCATCATTGCGGACTTCCGAAGCCAATTGCCAGCCGTCCATATCGGAAAGCATGAGATCGACGAGGACAAAGGAAAAGATCGACCCCGACCGTGACGCTTCGCGAAGCGCAGCAATTCCCTCAGCCCCGCTGGAAGCGGCACGCGATTTCATTCCCCAGGAGGCAAGAACCCTTCCAATGACCCGGACGCTCTCGGGATTGTCGTCCACGATCAGTGCTCCACTCCCCGGAGGAAGGTTGCCAGGCACCGCGTGATCGGCAGACCCCTCCTCTACCACATCCAGGGGAAGGGAAAACCAGAAGTTGGACCCCACTTCGGGACGGCTCTTCACCCCGATGCGACCTCCCATCATGCCGACAAGATCACGGGAGATGGACAGCCCCAGGCCGGTTCCGCCAAACTTGCGGGTCATTGAGGCATCGACCTGACTGAAGGGTTTAAAAAGCCTGTCCTGACGGGATGGATCGATCCCGATCCCCGTGTCCCGGACCTGGACCAATAGCACATCGCCTTCGGAAACGGCGCGTCGCTCGGCAGAGATTCTGATATATCCCCTCTCGGTGAACTTCGTGGCGTTATTGACCAGATTTACCAGAACCTGGCGCAGACGGGCAGGATCACCCCGGACCGTCTGCGGGATCCCTTGTTCAACCGCAAGGATGACTTCCAGACCCTTGCGGTGAGCTTGCATGCTCACCATGTCCACAGCGTCCTCGATGGTCTTCACCGGATCATAGACGATGGATTCCAGCTGAAGCCGCCCCGCCTCAATCTTGGAAAAGTCAAGAATGTCGTTTATGAGCCCCAGAAGAACATCGCCGGCAAAAAGCACTTGCTGAAGGTATTCAATCTGTTCTTCGTCGAGGTTGGTCTCGCGAAGAAGCTCCGAGACAGCGTTGATTGTGTGCAGGGGGGTCCGTATCTCGTGGCTCATGTTAGCCAGGAAGGCGCTTTTTGTCCGTGTTGCTGCCTCGGCGGTCTCCTTTCCCCGGCGAAGCCGCTCCTCATCATTTTTTTGGGATGTTACATCGTCAATCACTCCCAGAAGAAAGGGATCCTGACCGGGAGCGTGGACGGCCCGGATATCAACCCGCCACCAGGCCTCCTGCTGATTTCGGGGCCTGCAGCGGGATACAACCTGAAAGGAATCCCGGTCTCCTTCAAGGAGTTCGGAAAAGAGCGTCTGGAAGAAATCTGAATCATCCCAGTGGGAATAGGCCGTAAGAAATCCTCCGGCAAGATCCTTCTCGTCGCATCCGAGGAAGGTGCGAACCGCCTGGTTGGCATACTCGATCCGGCCGGATCCGTCCATGATCACCAGGCCTATGGGAGAATGTTCAAAGACAACCTGAAACCTGCGGCCCGAATGATCTTCCATGGACACCTAAAAGTTCAGCTGCAGAATTTCCGATGCTTTCGTCCGGATATCCTGGGGTTTCAAGGGTTTGATCATGTAACTGGTCACCCCCATTTTGAGCGCCTCCAGGACCGTCTCGCGCTTCGAAAGGGCCGAAAGGACTACGATTGGAAGCCTGGTTTGTTCCTCTTTCAGAGCCCTGAGAACCTGAAATCCATCCATCTCGGGCATCATCAGGTCCAGAAAGACCAGGTCCGACTCTCGCCCCAGGGAACTCTCGACAAAACGCTTTCCGTTGTCGTAGGTATCTATTGTCACGCGGGTATCGGAGAAGGCAGCCTTGATCAGTTCCTGGATAATGAGGTCATCGTCAACGATTGAGACGCGGATATTGTCTCCCAGGTTGGAGAAATCCCTGGCGGGAGCACGCTCTTCCTCGAAGCGCATGTTGATCGCTTCTTCCCGATCCTTCTTGGGAGCACTTCTCTGGACCAGATCGTCCCGGGCATCGTTCTTCTGTTCCAGAATGGGACCACCCACTTTTTTTCCCAAAAGGCCGTCCATAATCGCGTCGAGATTTCCTGTTACCTCGATCCCGGAGAAATCCGGCCGGTGGGACACAAAATCCCGCACAAGGGAATCCTTGGTGAGAACCTTGCAATAGCGCTTCATCACCCCTGTGGCACCTACGATAGTGGTAAGCAGCGCTGAGAGCTTGATTGAATCGGCCGTGGTAAGCTCCAGACCGGACATCATGATGAGCACTTTGGGATTTGTCAGATCGTAGAGGTCAATCAATTCGGTCAGCTTGTATCTCAAGAGGTCCACCTTCTCACGGTTGATCCCCTGGGCAACCTCGATGAAGATGATGTCGTCGTTGACGTGAGCCTCGATGATGCACGGAGTTTCATCGATAGTGACAGAGACGTCCAGGGTCTCACCTACAGCCTTGAGGAGCGCGTCTACCCGAAGGGGCTTGGTAAGAAACTTCTTGATTTTGTAGGGTGCCACCGAGACGAGAGAGGCTCGATCAACCTTGGAAGAAGCGATAATGACGGGAATCTCCTGGGTATTACGGTTAGCCTGCTTTTCCCGGAGCAACTCGGTAATCGGCTTCCGGCTCAGATGGAAATCGGAGATGAGCAGATCGGGCAACTCCCGCCGCAACTTGGTTGCCCCATCGAGGCCGCTCACGGCGGTAAAGACGGTAAATCCGTAATCTTCCAGCTTCCGTTTGAGGTAGTCCCGAAAAAGCTGGGACTCATCGATGACCAAAATTTTTTTCATGTACCTTCCACCTTGCCTACTTTCCTCCCATTATCGCCAGCGCTGGTGGAAAAGATCAACCTCTTTGGTATACTCCGCCTATGAATACAATAAATCATCACAGCTCCGGGCAATTCAGCACCAGCCCGGAGCGGGAAACGATTCTGCAACAGATGGTTCTCTCGGCCTCGGGCTGGAGGCTTTGTTTTGGCACCGACCAGGACTCATCCTCTCCGGCCATATCACCGGCTCAGCGGGATCTGGTAATTCTGGGAGCAACGGTCTTTGCCAGACATCTCAAGGATCATGACCCCACAAGACCTCTCACGGTGGCTATCGCCACGGACACCCGCCCAACGGGTCCGGCAATTGCCGAGGCCGCCATGAGAGCGTTCCTGGCTGAAGGAATTTCCCTGGAATGGCTGGGAGTTTGCACCACGCCAGAGATCCTGGCCTACACGAAACAAAACGACGCCCTGCGGGGGTTTTTCTATGTCACCGCCAGCCACAACCCGCTCGGGTACAACGGCTTCAAGTTTGGCCTCTCCGACGGGGCCGTCCTGCCCGGATCCGCAGCCTGGGGCCTGATCGACACCTTCCGGGCCCTTGCCCCGAACCAGAAAGAGGCCCTGCCTGTTCTGGAACAAGCGATGGCCGTCTCCCGGAAAGTCCTGGCCGAGCTCGATCAGGCCGGCCCGGCCCATAAGGAAGCGGCCCGGGAATCCTACCGCCGCTTTGCCCTGGCCGTTGCCAGCGGAACACCACCAGGGGAGGAGCCCGAAAGCTCGCTGGAACAGGAGTTCCTTGTTCCCCTGCGAAGGGCCCTGGCAGAACGTCCTCTGGGAATCGTCGCTGATCTGAACGGCAGCGCCCGCACCACCAGCGTAGACCGCACGCTGTTCCCCTGGCTGGGCGCCCGTCTGGTCCTCCAGAACGATGAACCCGGGATGATTCGCAACCAGATTCTTCCCGAAGGCCCCGGACTGGCGCCGGCAGCACAACTCCTGGAACGGCACCATCGTCAGGATCCGGCTTTCCAGATCGGCTACGCTCCCGATAACGACGGAGACCGGGGAAACCTGATCTTCATGGACAAAACCGGCAAGGCCGTCTCTCTGGAGGCCCAGGAGGTCTTTGCGCTGGTGGTAACAGCAGAACTGGCCTGGCTTCATCGGAAGGGCGAGGCCCCAAAGCGGGTCTGCCTTGTTGCAAATGGCCCCACCTCGTCCAGAATCGACGAAATCGCAGACTGGTTCGGGGCAACTCTTTTTCGTGCCGAGGTGGGCGAGGCCAACGTAATCTCCCTGGCCCGGGAGAAGCAGGACCAGGGCTGGTGCGTTCCTGTCCTGGGCGAGGGGTCCAATGGCGGCGCGATCGTACCGCCTGCTACGGTGCGAGACCCCCTGAGCACCGTTTTGGCCATGATGAAGTTCCACGCCTTCTCCCTGGAGCGCATCCTGGCAGAGCGGTGCCAAATCACTTTGCCCCCGGGTGGACCGCTTCTGCTCTCGGAGGTGGTGAACCTTCTTCCCCGGTACACCACCATCGAAACTGACGATCCTCTGGCAAAGATGCACGTCGGATCCTGCTCCCACAAGGATCTGAAGGCGCGCTACGAGTCTCTGGTTCCCCGAAAAATTGCGCCGCTTGAACGGGAACTCGCCGAGACGCTGGGGGTCACAACCTGGGAAATCTGGAACTACGAAGGAACCCGGGCAACCCGGGGGCCCGGGAATCGCACAGCCAGGGAAACAGGAGGGCTGCGAATAGCCTTTCTCGATGATCGGGGAAGAACGCGCGCCTCTCTCTGGATGCGGGGGAGCGGGACCGAACCGGTCTTTCGAATCCTGGCAGACTGTGCCGGTGACAACCGACCCCTGGCAGAGCGGATGATCCGTTGGCAACGGGCCCTCGTTCAGGAAGCTGTCGAGACATAACTCCGGGTGTCGCTTCTGGAAAAATGAACGGTCACGAAATGAGGCAGACCCTTCCCTGACCGTTCTGCTCCAGAAGGCCCTCCCGGGCGAGCCGATCAAGGACAGAATCGGCCCGCTCGGGAGCCACCCCCAAATACTCCGGGATTTCCTGGGCCACAACCTCCCCCTTTTCCAGCAACAGCCTCAGGAGGGCTCCCCGAATCTGCCGATCGCTCCCCTCGAAGGGCGACTGGACCGCGTAGTGGGCACTGCGCCGGTTTGCATTCTTGCCGGTCCGCGCCAACAGAACACCGTAGTCCATGAGTGCCCAATACCACTCCCGGGAGCGATCTTTCTCCAGAGCCGCCTCGACCAACGGAAGGATCTCCCTGTCGTGGACCTTCTCCCGATGGGGGAAAAAATGTTCCAGAAAGACTCGCCGGATGTTTGTTTCGATAAAAACGACCGGCTCGTTAAAGGCAAAGGCCGCGATGGAACCAGCCGTATTTGGCCCGATCCCCGGCAGGGTCTGAAGCACCTTGGTGTCTCGAGGTAGATGCCCCCCCTGGTCTTCCAGAATTTTTCGGGCCGATTCCTGGGCGTAGCGGGCACGGCGGTTGTACCCCAGGCCACTCCAAACAGTGAGAACCTCAGGAAAAGGCGCCTCTGCAAGCTCCCGAAACCCGGGGAAACGCTCAACGAAGGGAGGAAACTTTTGAGCTACCCGGGAAACCTGCGTTTGCTGGAGCATAATCTCCGAGATAAAAACCCGGTACGGCGAGGGATCGCTGCGCCACTCCATGGGTCGGTAATGACGGTGATACACAGCCCAGACCGTCTCCCGGAACTGGGCCAACCGGGCCTGCGACAGAGCTACCCCGGCCAGAGATGAATCCATCCTTATCGGGCCGCCTTCTCTGCCTTGCGGCGAATACTGTTCCAAACTCCGCCCAGACCGGTGGCCTTCCGAACCTCCGCAAGGGTCTGACGAGCTTCCTCGCGAACCCGCAGGGTCCCCTCCAGGATAATCTTGTCCACCAGGCCTTTTTCAGCCTCGTAGGCAGCGCGGCGCTCCCGGAGAGGGTCCAGAAATCGGTTCAGAGCCTCTGCCAGACGCTGTTTTACTTCCACATCCCCCACTGTGCCGGACCGGTAGCGTTCTTCCAGATCTGCCACCTCGGCCGTGTCGGGATTGAAGATTCGATGGTAGATAAACACGGGGTTTCCCTCGACGGTACCTGGCACATCAGCACTGACTCGGTTGGGATCGGTGAACATACCCCGGACTTTTTTCTCCACAGCCGTGGCATCATCGGAGAGATAAATTGTATTGTTCAGCGATTTCGACATTTTTGCCTTGCCGTCGGTCCCTACCAGAGTGGGGACATCTCCCACCAGGACCTCAGGAATCGGAAAGACCTCACCGTAGAGGTGGTTGAAACGGCGGGCAATCTCGCGGGTCAGCTCTACGTGAGCTTCGTTGTCCTTCCCCACCGGCACCAGGTGCGCCCGGGGAAGCAGAATGTCACCGCTTTGAAGGATCGGGTACCCCAAAAGCCCGAAGGGCATCTCCTGCAAGTTTGCACTGCGCGCCATGTCTTTCAGACTGGGGAGCCTTTGAAGGCGGGGAACGGTCACAAGCATCTCGAAGAGAAGGTTCAGTTCGTATATCTCGGGCACCGCACTTTGGAGATACACTGTAGAAATTTGGGGGTCGACACCGGCCGCCAGGTAGTCCAGCACCATTTCCCGAGCGTTCCCGGCGATCTCCTGGATAGCGGTTTTTTCGGGGCGGGTGGTCAGGGTATGCAGGTCTGCAATAATAAAGAAACACTCGTACTGATCCTGGAGCTTTACCCGGTTCTGTAAAGAACCGACGTAGTGACCAAGATGGAGCCTCCCGGTAGGACGATCTCCTGTGAGAATGCGAGGCTTCTGCACCGTCTCACGGCTCGCAAGAGGGGTATCTTCCGAAGACTGGCAAAGGGGCTTGTTGGTTTCCACAGTTCTGTTTTCCTCTCTGCAATAGGTCTGGTTTGAATCAGGGAGGGCTCGTTCCGGGCCTCTTTCGGCCCTGCCGAACCCGGCGAGGAGCAAAGTTACCGGTACCCATAAGAATTCCAAAGGGTTCAAGGCCCGGAATGTGCTCGAGAACAATTTTGATCACCACGGTGAGGGGAACCGCCAGAAAAAGCCCGGCAGGACCCCAGAGCCACCCCCAAAGGAGAAGGGAGAGAAGAATCACTACAGGGCTCAGATTCAACCGGTCCCCCAGCATCTTGGGATCTACCACGTTTCCAATCGTGAACTGGGTGATGGACATCCCGATTATGGTGGCAAGAATGGGACTCCAGTCGGGGAAGAACTGGATCACTGCAAACACCCCGGTAATAAACGTGATCGCCACAGAACCAATGGAGGGGATGAAGTTGAAAAGAAACGTCATGATCGCCCAGATGAGGGGAAAATCAACTTTGATGATGGTAAAGAGAACATAGACGATCACAGCAGTGATGGAACTCACCAGTATCTTGATCGCCAGATATCGGGCAATCTGACTGTTGATATGCGCCAGCACCCTGTTCAGACGCCGTCGTGTTTCATTCCCCAAGGCAAGCTCCATCTTCTTGCGCACATAGGGTTTTTCCACCAGCAAAAAGAGGAGAAAGATAATAACCACCATGAACCCGCTGATGAAGGCCATGAAGTTGCCCGAAAAGGAGATTATCGCGTTCCCCACGGTCCGGGTGATCTCCAGCTGGCTCACGATATCGGCGGGCAAGTTATATTGCTCGATAGCTTCCCGAAGCAGAGCGGTAAACCGCATTTGATACTTGGGGAACTCCCGAAGCAGACTGTGCACCGTAGAATACAGGACCAGCACTACCAGATAGCCCAGGAAGAGAAAGAGCGCCAGAACTGCCGTAATTGCAAGGAAGCGCGGGACACGATACTTCACCAACGTACTTACCACAGGGGCAAAGACAAACGAGAGGAGCAGGGCTATTACAAAGGGAATAAAAATGCCCCCGGTAAGACGTAAAACCGCGCCCACCGCTACCAGGGCAATAACAAAAAGGTATGCCGTATTGGCACGAAGAAGGGCCAGAGGCATACGAAACTGTTGCCCCGGGGGAGGCAACGGGCTCCCTTGACGGGGAGATTCTTCCTGATCTTTCCTCTCAGAACTGGTGCTCATGGGTTTGCGAGAATACCCTTTCCCCTTCGTTATTGCAACACACACCGGAAGGCGCGCAAGACCACAGGCAAGACTGAAAAACCGGAGGTCGCTGATTTTTCTGACAACCTCCGGTTCACGGGCAGGCCTGTCTTACCCGTGAATAGCCCACCCCTCGACTTTACGGGCCGCTTCCATCACCGCTTCTGAAAGCGTAGGATGGGCATGGACCATGGTGGCCAAATCCTGGGGAAGAAGTTCTGATTTCTTTGCCAGGAGCAGTTCGTGGATGAGCTCTGTCGCGTCCGCTCCGGCCACATGGCCCCCGAGAATCTCCCGGGTCTCTCGATCATAGACGATTTTCACAAGTCCTTCGCTCTTCTCGATAGCCACCGATTTACCCGCTCCCCGGTAGGGAAAAGACGCTGTCTCCACGTCAAGGCCCTGGTCGCGCGCTTTCTTCTCGGTGAGGCCAAAACTTGCAACCTGGGGCTCGCAATAGACTGCCGAAGGAATCTCCCCGGGATCAATTTGCTTCTCCGGGTTTCTCCCCGCCATATGTTCCACGGCTATCTCGCCCTCTTTGCTTGCCACATGAGCAAGCAGAGGCGAAGCTGTCACATCGCCGATCGCGTAAATCCCGGGCACACTGGTCTGGCCGTAATCGCCCACAGTGACAAAACCGCGATCGAGGGTCACACCCACTGTCTCAAGACCGATTTCTGCGGTATTGGGAACCCGCCCGACGGCAACCAGCAACTGCTCAGCCTGAAGGGTCTCCTGCTCCCCATCTTTCTCTACCACCAGGGAGACACCTTCTCCTTTGGTATCCAGCGAGAGCGCTCGGGTTCCCAGGTGAACCGTTATGCCATACCGCTTGAAGGCCTTGGCAACAACATCGGCCGCCTCCTGGTCCTCGAGAGGCAGAATCTGGTCCAGCATCTCCACCACGGTTACCTGAACCCCGAAAGCATTCATCACATAGGCAAACTCCATCCCTATGGCCCCAGCCCCCAGGATCACCAGACTCTTGGGTAGCTTCGTCTGCCCCAGGAGGTCCCGGGAAGAGAGAACTTTTTCATGATCGAACTCGAAGCCCGGGAGTTCGCGAGGACGAGAACCCGTGGCAATCAGAAGGTGCTTCCCTTTGATCGTCTTTGTCTTCTCCTCCGATTTCACCTCCACCAGAACTTCCTGAGGGCCTGTAATAACCCCGGAACCGCTGATGTAGTCAACGTTGTTTTTCTTGAGAAGTGCCTGAACTCCCTTGGAAAGTTTTTGGGCTGCTTCACGGGATTTTCGGTGGACCACGGCATAATCCAGTCCCTCCAGGTCGATCCGGGCACCGAGCTTCTCCAGGTCCGCCACGGAGCGGACCAGTCCGGCCTGATGGATCAGGGCTTTCGAGGGGATACATCCCCAGTTCAGACAAACCCCGCCGGGCGCTTCCTTTTCAATGATGCCCGCCCGAAGCCCCAGCTGAGAGGCTCGTATCGCCGCCACATAGCCTCCCGGGCCAGCTCCAAGCACAAGCACATCGTAGTCATGATCACTCATTGTTATTCTCCTTCATATCCGGCTGCGTTCCCCCCATGGCCCGCAGCCTCTCCGATACCATCGTCCACCGTCCTGTGTTATCCCCAGAGCTTTGGGAACCTCTCAAAGAATCGCCCGGCCCGGCTCTTCCAGAAGCTGCTGAAGCTCCTTAAGAAACCGACCTCCCGCTGCTCCATCTATCACCCTGTGATCGCAGGAGAGAGTCATCTTCATGACTGTAGCAACACCCAGGGATCCATCAGAACGAACCACCGGGGAGGGCTTGCTGGCCCCCAAGGCCAGGATGGCTGAACCAGGAGGATTAATAATCGCTGTAAACTCTTCCACTCCAAAGGATCCCAGATTGCTGATCGTGAATGTCGCACCTGTATACTCCTGGGATTTCAACGTTCCCTGGCGGGCTTTCTCGATAAGCCCCTGCAGATCCTGATCTATCTCACGCACCCCCCGGGCACCACAATTTCTCACCACCGGCGTTATGAGACCCTTTCCCGCATCGACGGCAAGACCGATATCGATACTTCCCTTCTCAACAATCTCTTTTCCCTGCCAGAGGGCGTTTATTCCCCGATGGCGCTTCAGAGCCTCGGCGACGAGTTTGATAAAAAAAGCGTTCAGCGAGATTTTTGCATCGCTCGGGCCGTTAATTGCGGAACGCAGTTCCTGGAGACGATCCATCTCTACGGAGTTGGTCAGGTAGTAGTGGGGAGCGCTGAACTTGCTCTCGCTCAGGCGCTCGGCGATAACCGCCCTCGCTCCCGCTACAGGAACGGTCCGGTCCTGGATCGCCCCGGCATGGCCATGGGCCGCGTCGTCCCGGGCACCTTCTGACCAGGAACCCGCGCCTCCCGGAACACCTCGAAACGCTTCGATGTCCCGCTTTACGATCCTGCCCCCCGGACCGGTTCCCTTGACCAGATGGAGGGGGACGTTTTTCCGGGCAGCCATCTTTACCGCCAGAGGGCTTGCGGGGCTTCTTCCCTGGCGCCCTGCGCCGAGACTGTCATCTTCCCCAGGATCATCTTCCCCAGAATCAGACGAATCACGGGACACCACTTCTTCTACCGGCTCTTCTCTCGGAGCTTCCTGCGGAGACTCCTTCGGCGCACCCTCTGCCCCACCGTCTTGCTTCGGGGCATCCTTCGAAGAACCTCGGGAGCCCTCCTCTGATCCGGAAGCCCCCTCCTGTTCGATCTCTTTCAGGAAACCGCTGATATCTTCTCCGGACTCTCCGATCACGGCGATGGTGCGCCCCACGGCAGCCCGCTCATCAGCTCCCAGGATTATTTTGAGAAGCGTCCCCTCCTGGGACGATTCGTACTCTACGGTGGTCTTGTCGGTTTCCACCTCGCAGAGCACATCTCCCGCTACGACAGGATCGCCTTCCTTCTTGCTCCAGCTAACAATTGTTCCCTCCTCCATAGTGGGAGAAAGCGCCGTCATTGGTATTTTTTCTGCCATCTTTACTACTCCTTGTACGTGACCCGCTTCACCGCAGCGATGATTTTTTCCACCGTGGGTTGCACCGCCAGCTCCAGCGTGTGGTTATAGGGCATGGGAACATCTTCACTCGATACAAGCTCCACCGGCGCATCCAGGTCATCAAAGCAGTTTCTGGAAATCAGCCATCCCACGTGGGACCCCACGCTTGCCACAGGCCAGGCCTCATCGACAATCACCGCACGATTTGTTTTGGCCACACTGGCGTAGATCGTCTTTTCGTCGAGGGGACGCAGACTCCGCAGATCTACCACTTCGGCATCGATCCCCATGTCAGCCAGCTCGTCAGCAGCCTTGAGAGCCATGTGAACGGGTTTGGAGAAGGAAATCAGCGTTACATCGCTACCCTGGCGCTTGATATCAGCCTTTCCGAAGGGAATCAGGTACTCCTCCTCGGGAACCTCTCCTGCAAGACCGTAGGTCATCTCGCTCTCGAACATTACCACAGGGTTGTCGTCGCGGATCGCCGTCTTCAGCAGACCCTTTGCATCGTAGGGGGTACAAGGAGCTATTACCTTGATCCCGGGGACGTGGACAAAATAACTCTGCAAGGCCTGACTGTGCTGCGACGAGAGGTACTCTGCCGGCCCATTTCCACCCCGAAAAACGATAGGAACCTTGAGCTGCCCCCCCGACATATGACGAAGCTTGGCAGCGTTATTTATCACCTGGTCCAGGGCGAGCAAGGCAAAATTGAAGGTCATCCATTCCACAATGGGCCGAAGCCCCACCGAGGCTGCTCCCACAGCGAGTCCTGTGAACCCCAGCTCTGCGATCGGCGTATCCAGAACACGCCGCTCGCCGTATTTATCCAGCAGCCCCTTGCTGACCTTATAGGCCCCGTTATATTGGCCCACCTCTTCGCCCAAAAGAAAGACGTTCTCGTCACGGGCCATCTCCTCATCCATGGCCTGACGAATCGCTTCACGCATCTGTATTTCCGGCATTATCTTCGTCTCCTTGATCTGGGCTCTCGTTACGCCAGAATGTCTTCGTACATGGTATGGAGAGCCGGTTCGGCGCTCTTCTCGGCAAAATCAACCGCCTCCTGGACCTCTTTCTTTATCTGAGAGTCCATTTCCTGGTAGTCCTGATCGTCAAGAACCCCTGCGGCAATCATTCGTTCCTTGAGTTGAACGATCGGGTCCTGTTGTTTATAGGACTCCAGCTCTTCCTTGGTGCGGTATTTTGCAGGATCACTGGCGGAATGCCCTTTGTATCGGTAGGTTTTAATATCCAGGAGCCAGGCGTTTCCCTTTTCCCGGGCATCAAGAGTAACCTCTTTTATTCCCTCGTAGACAGCCAATACATCCATGCCATCCACCACTTTTCCCTGCAGGTCATACCCGGCCGCCTTCAAAGAGAAATCATCCAGTCCCGACACTCGTTTCACGGCTGTGCCCATGCCAAACTGGTTGTTCTCTACAATGTAGATCACCGGCAGGTTCCATATCTTCGCCAGGTTCAGGCTCTCGTGAAATGCTCCCTGATGAATTGCTCCATCCCCGAAAAAACAGAGGGTCACACCACCGTCGTTATGGTACATCTGCTTGAAGGCCACTCCCGTAGCAATAGGAATCTGGGCCCCCACAATACCGTTGCCTCCCAGAAAGTGGCGTTCGGCATCAAACATGTGCATGGAACCACCCTTGCCGCGAGAGCAACCGGTAATTTTTCCGTAGAGCTCAGCCATGACAGATTTGGGGTCCATACCAACTGCCAGAGCGTGACCATGGTCACGGTAGGATGTGAGCAGATAGTCTTTCTCCAGATCCAGGGCGGCAACGGCTCCAACAGCTACAGCTTCCTGCCCGTTGTAGAGGTGAAGAAATCCGCCAATCTTTCTCAGGCCGTACATCTGGGCGGTTTTTTCCTCAAACCTCCTGATAAGCACCATGTCTCTCAGGAGTTTCTTCAAGAACCCGCCGTCGTAATTTCCAACATCACTCATCTTTTGACTCTTTTTCTCGCTCATCTTTCTGTTATCCCTGCCTTGTTTTCTGTTGCCCCGACCCCTTGATCAATCAGCCAGGGATCCCCGGACCCGATCTCCCCGGGAAGCGGAGAAAACTTCGATCTCATCGGGGACTGTCTCGATGACAACCAGATCGCTTTCCATGGCATTGGCACGCCAGAAGTTCGCCAGATCCTTTCCGATGGCCTCAAGAACATCGGCCTTGAGAGAGGGATTATCCACAACCCGGGCTTCCCCCCGCAGATGGACGATCTCATCCAGAGCCTCATCCTGGAACATCCAGGATACTCCGGGGTTCTTCTCCAGGTCTTTTACTTTCCTGAATCCTGGCGACGTAACGGCGTAGACATAGCCCGGAGCACCCCGAAGCATTCCGGCCACCATCCACCGGAGGCGGGGAATACCCTGCTCGTCCACAGTGGCCATCACCGCCCGTCCCGACGAATCCAGAACGCGTTCCAGAGCATCCAGCAACACCCTTGATTTCATGCACTCCTCCTGAGCTCATTCATAATCGTATTTCTATATTGTTATGACCTTGTCTCGCTGTAAAGTAATAAAACCTCTCATAATGTCAAAGGAAGATCACCGATTTACCTGACAAATCCTGACAAAATATGTATTGTTTTCCCGCTATACCTTTAACGGAAGCTATTGCTATACTAAATGGAGTATTGAGGAGGACTCGTGATCGATCAGTATTTTCAAAAACAGGATGTTATGCGGCGCCTTATCTATGCGCTGATACCGCTCTTTTTTTTCGCGGTACTTCTCTACGGCTGGAGCGTTCTGTTACAAACGGCGGTTGTCTTCGCCGGCGGAATCGCCACGGAGTATGTTTTTACTCGCCAGCGGGGGAAGAAAATCAGCGAGGCCGTTCTGGTAACCTGCGCGCTCTACGCGCTGGCGCTTCCGCCGGCCCTGCCCCTGTGGATCACCCTGGTGGGAATAGTTTTTGCGGTAGCCCTGGCAAAAGAGGCCTACGGCGGTTTCGGCAGGAACATTTTCAACCCTGCCATAGCGGGGCGGCTCTTTATCTTTCTCTCCTTTCCCGTACCGTACAATGCGGGATGGATCGTTCCCGCCTCCCGGGGCCCTCAGGGCTTCTCCGGTCTCTTCGGCACGACCCAGGCAGCAGGAGTTGACACGGTAACGGCGGCTACACCCCTGGCGCTCCTGCGCACCGGCGAAATCCCGCCCCTGATGGACCTTTTCCTGGGCTTCCGGGGAGGCTCCTCGGGCGAATCCAGCGTAATCCTTATCCTGCTGGCTGCTCTCTTTCTGGTGGCAACCAAGACAGCCAACTGGAAAACTATGGCCTCTACCTTCCTGGGAGCACTTACAGCGGCAGGAGCCTTCTTCTTTGGAGGTCTCATTCCCGGATTAAGCCCGGCATCCTTTCCCGGTCTCTCGGCGCTGGTTCCCCTGGCGGCCTACATGATGAGCGGGAGCATCCTCTTCGTCACTGTATTCATGGCCACTGACCCTATAACCGCTCCTAACAAGCCCCTGGCCCAGTTTGTCTACGGTCTCATGATAGGGGGAGTATCCATGACGGTCCGAACCCTGGCGGGTTTTCCCGAAGGAACAAGTTTCGGCATCCTTGTGGCAAACACCTTCAGCCCCTTTCTGGACGAGCACCTGCCCTCTCCGAAAAAGAAGAAAAAGAAACTTCAAACAGCGGGAGCAACCCAATGAACAAGCAGAGTTTACCCTACACCATAGGTTTTACCTTCTTTATCTCCTTTATCTTCGTCCTCTTCCTCTCCTTCGCCCACCACAGCACAGCCCCTCGGGTGGAGCAGAACCGGGAAGTCACCCGTCAGCGATCGATTCTCTCTGCCCTGGGCGTGGAGGCATCCACCCCTGCCGAGGTGCAGAAGGCCTTCAAAACCGTTGAAGAGGTGGAACAGGGCGGAATAACCCTCTTCCGCTTCACCGAAGGAGAAACAAGGGTTTACGCCAAGGAGTTTGTTGGTTCCGGCGTCTGGGGTCCCATTGAGGGGATTCTGGCGGTCACGGGAGACATGGCCCGCGCCAGGGGCCTGGAGATCGTGGATCAGACGGAAACCCCCGGCCTGGGAGGTCGCATCACCGAAAGATGGTTCAAGGAACAGCTCCGGGATCTCCGAATCGTCGATGGGACGATCCGGGTGGCCGCTCCGGGCGAGGGCGACAGTGACAAGGAAAACGGCAAAATCGATGCGATCACCGGAGCAACCCGCACCAGCGAGCGAATGGGAGTGATCTTCAAAAACGAACTGGAGCGGATCGCCTCCGCCCTGGGAGTGGAGTTATGAGCAACCCGAAAGTAATCATGAGGGAAAACCTCTGGACGAATAACCCGATTTTCATGCAGATTCTCGGAATCTGCTCCGCCCTGGCCGTGACAAACCTCATGATCAACACCCTGATCATGACCCTGGGAGTCGTTTTTGTGACGGCCATGTCGAATCTCACGGTATCACTGATGAAAACCCTCATTCCACGAAAGGTTCGCATGATCGTCCAGACCTTGATCATCGCCTTCTACGTTATCATCGTGGATATTCTGCTTCGGGCCTACATGCCCGATATCAGCAGGGCCCTCGGACCCTACGTGGGGCTTATCATAACAAACTGCATTATCATGGGACGCGCCGAGGCCTTCGCCCAAAGCAATCCTCCCATCCTTTCCCTTTGGGATGGGGTAACCAGCGGGATGGGCTACATGGGAGTTCTCATGACGATCGCCTTCGTGCGGGAGCTTCTGGGCTTTGGAACAGTCCTGGGATTCCCGGTCCTCCCCTCGGGTTTCGAACCCTGGATCATCATGGTAACCCCTCCCAGCGCCTTTTTTCTTCTGGGAATCATTATCTGGATCGGTAAGACAATCATGAACAAGGAAGGAGCTGCAGCATGAACGCAGAACCGCTTCTGAATCCCTTTTCGCTCTTTTTTGCATCCATCATAACGAGCAATATTCTGCTCTCAAACTTTTTGGGGATGTGTTCCTTTATCTCAATCTCCAAGGATTCCAGCTCTTCCAACGGTCTGGGCATGGCTGTAACGGTGGTCCTGACGGTAACTACAGCGATCAACTGGTTGATCCTGCACAACATTCTCATTCCTCTGGATCTGGTCTATCTGCGGTTTATTGTCTTCATTGTTTCCATCGCTGCCGTGGTTCAGATTCTCGAAATGATCATTGACAGGGTCTCCCAGGCACTCTATCTGAACCTGGGGATCTTCCTCCCCCTGATCACGGTAAACTGTGCCATTCTGGGTGTCTCGCTCTTCATGGAGATTCGCCAGTATACCCTCCTGCAGTCAGTGGTCTACGGTCTCGGCTCCGGGCTGGGCTGGTGGCTTGCGATCATGCTGCTTTCGGCGATTCGCAAGAAAACCGAAAAATCCAAGGTCTCTCCAGCTCTTCAAGGTCCGGGTCTCACCATGATTACCATCGGGTTCATGGCCATGGCCTTCATTGGCTTTTCGGGAATGCTGGCGGTTCAATAAAAGCCGGTGTCACATAATCCTCCGGCACCGTATACACAGAACTATGTGAACAGGAGCATCCATATATGAACGCACTTTTTTTGACCGGCCCTCTGGCGGTGGGATCCATAGCAGCAGCCCTGGCAGCGCTCATTGCAATCACCGACAAGATCGTAAACAACTACGGGGAAATAACCCTGGATATCAACGGCGGCAGGAAACAGCTCTCCCTGAAGGGGGGGCAGCCTATGCTCTTCGGCCTGGCCGAGGAAGGCATCTTCGTACCTTCCGCCTGCGGTGGACGCGGAAGTTGCGGTGCCTGCAAAGTTGTGGTGCACAGCGACATCGGTCCAGTGATGCCCACCGAAGTTCCGTACCTCTCAAAGGAGGAACTTCAGCAGAAGGTCCGCCTCTCCTGCCAGATCAAGCTCAAGCAGGATGTATCGATCGAGATACCTGAAGAGCTCTTTAACGTGCAGGATTTCTCCGCAACCGTTACCTCCCTCAAGGGTGTAACCCACGATATCAAGGAGGTTCTCTGCACGCTTCCCCAGGGCCGGGAGGTCTCGTTTCTCTCGGGGCAGTACGGGCAATTTGAGGTCCCCCCCTACGGCAAGGTCAAGGAACGAACCATGCGGGCCTATTCCATATCATCCCCCCCGGGAAACAAGACAGAACTGGAGTTTCTCATTCGTCTGGTTCCGGGCGGCATTGTGACCACCTACGTCCACGAACATCTGAAAGAGGGAGACACGATTCGCCTGGTTGGCCCCTTTGGAGACTTTGCTGTGCGTCAAAGTGGCGCCGCCATGATTTGTGTCGCCGGGGGATCCGGGATGGCACCCTTCAAGAGTATCTTCCAGGACATGATCGACAAGGGGACCCTTCAGGATCGGGAAATATGGTACTTCTTCGGGGCCCGCTCGCTACGGGACCTCTTCTATCTGGAATGGCTGGAAGAGCTGGATCGGACCTGCGATACCTTTCACTTCATCCCGGCCCTGAGCGAACCCCAGCCGGAGGATGACTGGAAGGGTGCCACAGGCCTCATCACGGATGTTCTCGACCGGTACCTGAAAGAGGAGATCTCTTCAGATCTCCCCAAGGAAGGGTATCTGTGCGGAAGTCCGGGTATGCTGGACGCCTGCATGGCCGTCATGACCGATAATAGCATGAACACTGAAGATATTTTCTTCGATAAATTTGCCTGACCAGGAGGAGCGCGAAATGAAGATGTCCCCCCACTACAGCAAGGCCCAGGCCAACATGCAACCCGGAGTCATCACCGCCGATGGCTTCCTCGGCGACGATCACCGTAGTCTGGCTGATATAATCGAGGCAGACGAAGAACAGTTTTCCCGCCTTGATCTCTCCTTCCAGGTGGTATCCGAAAAATTAAGGCACCTTATAGAGGAAGGCAGAAAAGGCCTGGGAGAACCGGTCACGGTGGACGGAAAGTGGATCGTCACCATCAGCGAAGCCCGGGGTCGCCTCGCCTCACCTTTCGAGGACGGTGTCTTCCGGAAGATAAACGCCACCGTCGTGACCGCACGGGACGGACAACCCCAGGGAACACCTCTTCTGGTGAGCGATCTCTCTCTTCACCTTTTGGAGAAACATCATTTTCTCGAAGGGAAAGGAGCCCCCTTTCGGCTTGAACCAGCAGATCTCAAGCGCGTCCTGGATCTGTAACGTTATGATACTCCGGCTCTTTATCGTTGCTTTTTCTCCTAAGACCTTCTATGCTGTTGATCAACTGCTATGGTGAGCCGACGAGTATTAATCGTAGAAGACGAGAAGATCATTGCCCTTGATCTTCAACGACGTCTGGAAAAATTCGGGTATCGCGTGGTTGCCCTCTGCGCCACCGCCGACGAGGCTGTGGCGCAAGCTCTTGAGCATTGCCCCGACATAATCCTCATGGATATAATGCTCGGAGGAGACCGGGACGGTATTGATGCAGCCATAGAGATCAAGGAGCGGCAGAGCACGCCGATCGTTTTTCTCACGGCCTACGCCGACGACAACACCGTAGCCCGGGCAAAGAAGGCCGAACCCGTCGGATACGTCCTCAAGCCCTTCAAGGAGCGCGAACTCCGGACAACCATAGACATCGCCCTCTACAAAGCCGATGTGGACCGGAAACTCCAAGAGCAGGAACAACTTTTCGAAACGATCTTCGACACCATGAACGACGGCCTTATTGCCGTCGGTGCCGATCAGACGATCCGCTTTCTGAACCCCGTGGCGCGGGATCTTACGGGAGTTTTTGACCAGGATGTGACGGGCCTGCCCCTGCAGGAAGTATTCTCGCTTTTCGACGACCACTCCCAGATTTCGGCGAACATCCCTTTCACCTCGGTTCTCTCGGGAGACACCTTCACCTTCGAAAACCTCTATCTGGAAACTGAACAAGGTGGTCGCGTCGACATTGCCGGCTCAATATCTCCAATAAAAACAAACTACGGCACCGATGGAGCGCTGGTAACCTTCCGGGATATCACCAGTCTCCGAAAAATGTCACAAGTTATAGAGTACCAGGCCAGCCACGATACACTCACCGGCCTTATGAACAGGGACGAGTTCTTTTCACGCCTGAAACAGGTTGCCGAAGCAGCCCGGGACGCATCTCTTCAGCACACCCTGATCTACCTGGATCTGGACCAGTTCAAGATCGTCAACGATGTCTGCGGGCACCAGGCCGGGGATGAGCTCCTTCGCCAGGTATCGAGCGATGTAAAGGGGATCGTTGCCTCTGAGGAGCACCTCCTGGCCCGCCTTGGAGGGGACGAGTTTGGCATTCTTCTGATCAACACTGATATTGCCCGGGCCATGACAACGGCCAACGCGATCCTCACGAGCCTGAATCGCAAGTTTATCTGGCAGAAGCACGCTTTCCACGTCACTGCCAGCATCGGAATCGTCCCCGTCCGGGGAACGAACGCCGATGTCTACAACATCCTCGCCGCAGCCGACGACGCCTCGTACCTTGCCAAGGAAGAGGGCGGGAATATCATTAAAGTCTACGAGATGGAAGACTACACCTTCCTCAAGCGACGGGGCGAGATGCAGTGGATATCACGGCTCAACCATGCCCTGGACGACGACAAGTTCGAGCTCTGGGGACAACCCATCGTCTCCACCAACGGCACTGTCCGGGATCACCAGGAAGTGCTTATCCGCATGATCGACACCGACGGCCGCCTGATAAGCCCCTCGGATTTCATCCCGGCTGCAGAGAAATACAACCTCATGCCAGCGGTGGACCGGTGGGTTCTGGCCAAAGCACTTGATCTCCTTGCGGCCATGCACAAGGCGGGTCGCAACCCGCTCTTCAGCATCAATGTAAGCGGCGCCTCCCTGGCTGACGAGAGCTTCCTGGATTACGCCGAGGAGTTGATAAGCACCCATTCGATTCAGGGGTCACAGATCTGCCTTGAGATCACCGAGACCGCGGCGATCGCGAACCTCTCCCGGGCAACAGCTTTCATGCGAAGACTAAAGAATCTGGGCGTCACCTTTGCACTGGATGACTTTGGAAACGGCTTCTCCTCCTTTTCGTATCTCAAGACCCTCCCCGTGGATTACCTCAAAATTGACGGGTCCTTCGTCAAGGACATCGCCGATGATCTTATTGACCGCGCTCTGGTGGTGGCAGTAAACGATATTGGCCACGTGATGAACATGCAGACGATCGCCGAGTTCGTAAAAGATAATGAAACACGAGTGCTCCTGGAAGAAATCGGCGTTGATTATCTCCAGGGCTACGAGATCGCAAAACCGGCTCCCTTCGCTATGCCCTGATGAGTTCTCCAGGATATCTCACTCTGACAGGACTGAAACACACTGGAAAGTCCAGCATAGCCCGGGGGCTTTGCCAGGCTATGCCAGGAACAGCCTGCCTCGACACCGATCTGGTTATGCTGGAACAAGCCTCCCAGGAAGGGCTTGTTGATATCCCCTCATCCGATAATGCGCCGGAGAACAACCCTCCTGGTTCGACAGTGCTCCTGCGGCAGCTCTATCGGAACCTGGGGAAAAAATCCTTCACCGAGAGGGAAAGCCTGGCACTTCGGCATATACTGGAAGAACCTCGGCAAGGAAAGGCCATCATTTCCACCGGCGGAGGTGTTTGTGACAACCCTGAAGCGATGGAACTTCTGGAGCAATGCCGGCCGATCCTGTACCTCTGGACAGATCCGGAAGTGCTTTTTGAGAGAATCTCTGCCGGAGGAATCCCCCCCTTTCTGGACCCCCAGGACCCCCGGGGATCTTTTCTGCGTCTTGCAGACCGTCGAGACCGTCTCTACCGACAGAAGGCAGACCACGTGGTGGATCTATCGGACCTCACCGTGGATGAGGCTGTCAAAGCCATAGAGAAACTTGGATACTTGAAGTAGCATCCGTACAAGGCAATTATCAAAACTACCGAGGTGCATCATGGCAGGAAATAACTTTGGCGAGATTTTTCGGATCACAACCTTTGGGGAGTCCCACGGGGGCGCCGTGGGCGTTGTCGTAGACGGAGTGACCCCCGGGGTAGATATCTCGGAAGAAGACGTTCAGAAAGAACTGGACCGCCGCAAACCGGGACAATCCTCGGTAACGACCCCCAGAAAAGAACCTGACCGCGCTCACATCCTTTCGGGGATTTTTCAGGGCAAGACCACGGGAACTCCCCTGCTGGTGATTCTCTACAATTCTGACGCCGATCCCTCAGCCTACGATGATATCAAGAACCTCTTCCGTCCTGGCCATGCCGATTACACCTACCTGAAAAAGTACGGGCTTCGGGACTGGCGGGGAAGCGGCCGGGCTTCGGGACGCGAAACAGCCGGTCGGGTTGCTGCAGGAGCAATTGCAAAGAAGATCCTCGCCGCACGGGGAATCTCCGCAATAGCCTACACCAAAGCAAGCGCAGGCATAACCTGCAAAAGCTACCAGCCCGACCAGATCGAGAAGAACCCTCTTCGTGCCTGCGATCCCGATGCAGCCCGGGAGATGCTTCAAAAGATCACCGCTATCCAGGAGACCCAGGACAGCGTTGGCGGAGTTATCGAGTGCCGCCTGCGGGGCGTGCCTGCAGGCCTCGGAGAACCTGTGTTTGACAAACTCGACGCCGAACTGGCTCGGGCGATGCTCTCCATCGGCTCTGTGAAGGGAATCGAGTTCGGCGCAGGATTTGCCGCAGCTGCCATGACGGGGAGCGAACACAATGACGAAATGACCCCCTCAGGTTTTTCCACAAACCACGCAGGAGGAATTATCGGGGGTATCAGCACGGGCGAGGAGATACTGTTCCGGGTTGCCGTAAAACCCACCAGCTCCATTGCCCGGCCGCAACAGACCGTTGACACCGGGGGCGCAGCCCGGACGATCAGGACCGAGGGAAGGCACGACGCTTGCATCTGCCCCCGTATCGTCCCGGTTATCGAGGCTATGGCGGCGATAGTCCTCCTGGACCACCTGAAACGACAGATCGCCCTGCACGCACCAGAATCCTGACAATCGCCTTCCCCTGCCCCTGCCCTTCCTGTGGCGGGGGCTTGCGCTTTTCACCCCCCCAGATCGTCGTCCTCAAGTAAATCGAGCGGATCCAGAGGCTCCTCCTCTGGCAAGCCTTCCTCACCCTCGGGAACAGAGCGCCCGGGAAGAAGAATCAGGATTCCCAGAGGAATCAACAAAATCGGCCACCAGCGAATAGCCACAGAAGCAAGACTTCCCTGGACAAGATCAAGGCTGAAGAGGAGGAAAAGGAGAGAGAGAAGAACAATCGCTCCCCCCGGAATCACCAGGGAATAGAGATGCCGCTCCCCCCGGCGGAGACCATAGGCGACCAAAGCCAGCCCTGCAGAGGTAATAAAAACAGGCCAGAGAGTTTTGAGGTCCGTCTGGGTCAGAACTGTCTGCTGCAGGACAAAAAATATCCCCAGAAGCGTCAATAAGGTTCCGGAAAAGACGTTCACCTCTCTTCCTTCGGGAATAAAGGCGCGATAAAGCAGGAAAACCCCCGCACAAATCAAGAGGAGGCCGCCCCCCGTATCACCCATAGACAGGAAGCCCGTGGTAAAGGGCAGGAGGGATACCCCCCCCGCCGTCATACCAAGGCCTATCAGAACGCGCCGCTGTATAGCCATAGGTCGTCACGCATCAGCCGGCTGGTCAGTCATATGACTGATGATCGCCTCACCAAAGCCGCTGGTGGAAACTTTCCTGGCGTCGTTCATGAGACGAGCAAAATCGTAGGTAACCGTCTTGGCGGCGATCGCCCCCTTCAGTCCCCTGAAAACCATATCGGCCGCCTCCTGCCACCCCATGTACTCGAACATCATCCGTCCCGAGAGGATAACCGAGCTGGGATTAACCATATCCTTACCTGCGTATTTCGGTGCGGTACCGTGGGTTGCCTCAAAGATTGCATAACCCGACTCGTAGTTGATATTGGCTCCCGGGGCGATTCCTATCCCCCCTATCTGGGCAGCCAGAGCATCGCTCATATAATCACCGTTCAGATTCATGGTGGCTACCACATCAAACTCGGCTGCCCTGGTCAGAATCTGTTGCAGAAAGGCGTCGGCGATGGCGTCTTTGACAAGAATTTTTCCCTCGGGAACATCGCCACCGCAGTCATCCCACGTCACGATTCGATCACCAAACTCCCGTTTTGCCAAGTCGTACCCCCAGGAACGGAAAGCCCCTTCGGTGTACTTCATGATGTTACCCTTATGCACAAGAGTAACACTTTTCCGGTTATTCTTGATGGCATAGTTGATCGCAGCCCGCACCAGACGCTCCGTACCGGTGACGGAAATGGGCTTGATCCCCATTCCTGAATCGGGCCGTATCTCCCAGCCGTAGGTTTCTTTCAAAAAATTTATGAGCTTTGCCGCATCAGCCGTCCCGGACTCCAGCTCCAGACCAGCATAGACATCCTCGGTATTCTCCCGAAAGACGACCATGTCCACATCTTCGGGGCGTTTTACCGGCGACGGAATTCCCGGCACATAGGCCACCGGACGGAGACACACATACAAATCAAGCCGTTGCCGGAGGGCAACATTCAAACTTCGAAATCCTCCACCCACGGGCGTAGTCAGAGGCCCCTTGATGCCCACCAGGTAGTGTCGGAACTGCTCCTCTGTTTCCAGGGGAAGCCACTCTCCGGTCTTCTTGAAGCTTTTCTCTCCCGCCAGGACTTCTTTCCACTGGATCTTGCGACGCCCCCCGTAGGCCTTCTCTACGGCGGCATCGAAAACACGAACGGCCGCAGCCCAGATGTCCGGCCCCGTACCATCACCCTCGATAAAAGGAATTACCGGGTTATCCGGTACAATGAGCGCATCGCCCTCTTTTCGTATAACCTCTTCCACCAGGACACTCCTTTCTGCCTTCGAATTTCTACCTTCGACCATAACGCTTTCAGAATACCCAAAATAACGTTTGAGCCCGTAGTGTACCTGTAGAGTCCCATGTTGCCAATAACGGGAAGTCAAGATATTGTGTAAGAGGAAATGGGACGCATCACAACATCGGCACTTTTGCTCGCACTGACAACAGGAGCTTTCCTCTTCGTCTCCTTTCAGGACCCCTCCGATGCACAGGTTCTCCCCCTGCAGAACTACGAGGCCTTCGGTGATCAATCACCTCCTTTTCCGGTGGTTGAACGGGCAGCCCGAGCCGTACGTCAAACCGACGGAGACGAGGAAATGATTGCCTTCCTCACCACCCATGTAGCCCGCCATCGGGAGGACCCCAACAACGGCTACTACTTGAGCGTTGCCGCTGATCTCTATCGGGAAAAGGGCTTAAGCGAACTTGCCCGGCAGTACTACCGCCGGACGCTCTTCCGGTATCCCGATGTAACCGTTCGGGGCGTCCCTTCCCACAGGATTGCAATAAACCGCCTCCTGACCCTGGAGAAAGATCCCCGACAACGAGTTGACTATCTCCACTACCTGCAGGATCAGTACGCCGGATCCCTGGACCGCGGGCTTGTGGCCTATCACCTGGCCAGATCGTATGAGGAGGCAGGCCGCTGGGCTGAAGCCTTTGAGAGTTACCGGGTCTTCCTGGCTCACCCTGGCACAAAAATTCCGGGAGAGCCAAATGCACGCCAGGAGACGCAACGGCGTGTCGCCTTCTACGATTCAAACCGTCGATGGACATACCAGGATCTGGATACTCTGGTGGCACGCATCAAGAATGCTCTCTGGCGACAGGACCCCGCAGCGCTTCTTCGGCTCCGGGCAGGGGAAAACTTCTTCACCATGTCCTGGCAACAGGACGAGATGGATGCCAACAGCGATATCCCCACCTTTGACATCGGAGCCTTTCTCCGACGATCCCGGGTACGCTTTAGCCGGGACCTGGAAGTAAATTCCAACGCCACCGAGGCTTACCTGCGAACCTGGGGATGGTCGCACCGAATCCCCACGTGGTATCTCTACTTCCGCCGCATCGACTTTCCAGCTGATCCCGAAGTGCACGGAAACTGGGAATGGGGAGGCATTCTCTTTGGCGAAGCGTTCTAGCACTCCCCCGGCACGCCGAGACAGCGCCTCTTCAGCCTCCTCCCGGAGTTGCCGACAATCGCAATAATGGAAAGACCGGAACGATCCACGGCGACACCCTGCAAGATCATCCTGCGGAGGGTGTTCTTTTCCATCGCCCTCATTTCGACCGGCCTCGTCACAGGAACACTTCCCGCCTCGGGCCAGGACACCCCTCGCGTAACCAGCTCTATCAACTGGGAAAAGAGCGCCCTGGAAATTACCGTCACTCAACGATCCCCGGAGAGAGACACCAACAGCCCGGCCCAGCTCTATCGGGCCCAGCGGGAACTGGAGGAAGAGTTTCCATCGCTTCTCTTTTCTGAACTTCTCTCACTGCAGATTGATTCTACCCGAACTATCAGAGACGCGATCCTGGCCCGCCCCGAGCTGGCAACAGAAATCAGGAGCCTTGCGACTCGGGCAGACCGGGGATTTCCCCGGCCATCCCTCGATTTTTCATCCATCACACGAAGTTACGACGTTCCGCTTTTTCCCGATGTCGCGAGTCTTTTTCTCCAGCATCAGCACCCGTTCCGGATGGAGCGGGTCCTCTCCTGGGTGCCAACACGAAACTTCACGGGGCTTCTCATCTACGCAGTTGATGAACTTCCCCTGCGAGGAACGGAGGAAACTGTCCGCATCATTCCTGCCCTGCTGCCGGAAATATTCGACACCGACCTCAGGCCGGTACTGGAACAGGACATGCTCCTGCCTGAAGCAATTAACCGCTGGGGCGTGGCCGCCTACACCGAGCATTACAACGAAGAACCATGGCGAGACCGGATAGGAGCAGATCCACTGCGAATCATGGCTCGCCAGGCCTTCGGCGTGCATCCCACGGATATTATCATCAGCCGGGAAGATGCCGACAGGATTCTCAGCTCTCCCCACAACCGACAGCTGCTTCGCGAAGGAAGGATTCTGATCATTCTTGCGCCCGGTGTGGCAACAGGCCGTTGACCCGGCGCTATTGGTTGTGATCATATTGGGGTGCTATGAAATCTCTCTTGGCGTTATGGGGTTCCCTTTTTGTTCTTGCGTCCTGTTCTCCCCGCATTGTCGGCTATGCTGTGGTCCTCTGGCCTGAACCGGGCTCAGCCTTTTCGGCGGGAGATATTCTGCCCGTCACCGAGACCTCTCGCATCCAGAACACCGTCACCGTTCAAGCCGCAGGCGAAGCCCATGCCCTTGATATGAACCGGATCACCTTTTTCGATGAAAAAGAGCCGGCAGAAAGTTTTTCCGAAGACTTCGAACCCTGGAAGGACACCTATGCACGAAGTCTCCGCACCGCTCTTCCGGTACGAGCCATGCCGGACCGCACGACCACGCGCCTGTACCGTCTGCGCGACGGCGAGGTGATAAAGATACTCTCCCGCACCGAGGAAATGTCCAACGAGGCGGGGCTCCTGGGCTACTGGTACCAGGCGCTTACGGAATCAGGCATCACCGGCTGGGTCTTCGGCAGAAGCATTGAACTTATCAGCGCCGGAGGGCGGCCCCTGGATGCATCGGATGATCAGGACCAACTGGATCGCCTGGTTCGCGACATCAGCTCCTCGGTATGGCGACCTGTCTATTTTGAAGACATGATGCGTTCCGGACAGATCAACCTGGATCTGTTTTCTCCACGCTATGGATTCTTCGGAGATCTGGACGAATCCTCTTTTCGCATCGTCCTGCCCACCTACCAAAAAGATTTTTCCTATCAGGAATACCAGGCCGCAGGATTAAACGCGGTCCGCTTCGAAGAGGAAGACCTCACCCTCGCTCTTCGTGGCAACGAACGGCTGGAAGTATCGTTTCTGCTCAACGACCGCCAGCGAAGAGAGACCTTCCTTCTCATTGACGACGATCTCCAGGAGATCATCCAGGAAGAGCGAGACCGACGACGGGAACTGCTGGAAGAGTTCCTGAGCCGTGGCAGCGGGCTTGTCAGCACCGCCTTCGGCTCCATGGAACTGGACGAAGGAGGCTCTCTCCGATGGGAAGGCTACCAGCGGCTGGTCCCGGATATTCTCCCGGCCTCCTTCGACGGCAGGGCAACAATGGAGTTCAGCCTTTTCATTGCCGGAAATCTCCGCAGTCGCTACGATGGAGCCCTTCGCCTGCTCATGCAGAACGGCCTCTCCTCGGCCTTCCTCTATACCTTGACCGACGATGGGGTCCGTTTTGTCTACATCCCCGAAAGCTCCATCGACGATCGCGGAGTAATCCAGACAGAACCGGCGACACCAATCGTGCTCTTCTTCAGGTTCTATCAGGAGTAACAGGACCGCCCATGATTTCTGTTACCCAGGCCTCCCTCGGTTTTGGAGGCCAGCACGTTCTCTCAGGGGTGTCTCTCACCCTGAATAAAGAAACCCGCGCTGCTCTGGTGGGTGCCAACGGGAGCGGGAAGACCACGCTGCTGCGAATACTTGCAGGGAAGACGGCCCCTGACAGCGGCTCTGTCACCATCGCCCGGGGAATGACTGTGGCCTATCTACCCCAACAAAGCACGTTTCCCCCGGGAGCAACAATCTACCAGGTCGCCGAAGAGGGGTTTCAGCGGGAACAAGCCCTGGCCGAACAACGACGGGAAAAAGCCCTGGCCTTGCAGAAATCCCCCCATAGCGAGAGCCTTCTCATGGACGTGGCGGCCCTGGATCAGCATCTGGAAGAAGCCAGTTATCACACCCGACACGTCCTGCTCCATCGGGTTCTTAAAGGATTGGGCTTTGCCCGGGAAGAACTTGATCGGCCAATCGCTACACTCAGCGGAGGGTGGGCCATGAGAGTGGCTCTCGCCAGGACACTTCTCACCCGTCCTGATTTTCTCCTTCTTGATGAACCGACCAACTATCTGGATAGCGAATCACGGCTCTGGCTCTCGGGATTCCTCTCCTCCTTCGAGGGAGGCTTTCTTCTGGTTTCACACGATAGAGCCTTCCTGGACGACACAACCAGGGAAATATTCGAACTCTTTATGGGCACCGTAAAGCGCTACCGGGGTCCTTATAGCGCCTATCAAAAACAGCGGGAAGAAGAAGTGGCCCTCCTGGTGAAACGATGGGAGGAGCAACAGCGCGAGATCGCCCGGCAGGAAGATTTTATTCGCCGCTTCCGTGCACAGGCCAACAAGGCGCGGCAGGTCCAAAGCAGAATCAAAATGCTTGAAAAAATCGAGCGCGTCGAGATACCCGAGCACCTTGCCCCCATCACCATTACCCTTCCCCCGGCGGCTCCCTCGGGAAAAGTCGTGCTGGAGGCCCAGGAGCTTTCCCGCAGTTACGGAACCCGGTGCGTGCTGAAGGGCGTCTCTTTTACCATGACCCGAGGCCAGCGCCTGGCCGTGGTTGGTCGAAACGGAGCGGGAAAATCCACACTCCTGCGGATCCTTGCACAGGAAGACCAGGATTATCACGGCCTGCTGAAAACAGGAACGGGTGTCCTGGGAGGATATTTTGCCCAGGATACCCCGGAAAAGCTGCCCGGAGAGAAAACCGTCTTGACCTACCTGGAAGAACAGGCAGCCCCTGGGTCGATCTCGTCCGTTCGCGACATTTTGGGGGCCTTCCTTTTTCGGGGCGAGGCGGTGGAGAAGCGCCTGGGCGTCCTCAGCGGTGGCGAACGAACCCGCCTGGCCATGGCAGCCCTCCTCTTGCAGCCGCTCAATCTCCTGATCCTGGACGAGCCCACGAACCATCTGGATATCACAAGCCAGGAAGTCCTGGCCAGAGCACTCAGGACCTACCAGGGAACAGTGGTCATCGTCTCCCACGACCGGCATTTCCTGCGGGCTGTTACAACCGACGTACTGGCTCTCTGGCCGGAAGGGTCTTCCCCCGGGCAAAACTGGCAGTTCTATCCAGGAACATTCCAGGAGTTTGAAGAAAGCTCCCTGGGGAGAATCTTCGATGATCCAAACCCTGTCACGGAGGCCTCACCATCTCATTCTTCACGAAACAAGGGGAATGCCCTTCACGGGGATACTCATGAATCGACGAGTTCGGGGCCTGCCGCTGTCCAATACGCCCGGCAAAAAGCACAAAAAGGAGAGATCCGTCGCCTGGAACGCCTCGAAGCCGAACAGATGGCGGAAATTGAACGCCTGGAGGAAGAACTTGCCACACTCCACCAGGAGATGGCCCTTCCTGAGGTATACCGGGACCCCCAAGCGATCCAACAGCGCCAGGCTCGCCTGCCTCTCCTGGAGCAAGCCCTGGAGGAGACCCATGAAACCTGGGAAAAGACAACCCAAGCTCTGGAAGAACTTACCATTTGATTCCTTCCGCAAGGGGCAGTACTTTACAGGCGTGATGCGCGTACCTGTCTTTCCCCTGGGAGTTGTCCTCCTGCCGAGAATGCCTCTGCCCCTGCACATCTTTGAGGAGCGTTATCAGCTCATGATCAACCGGTGCCTGGAAGAAGCACATCCCTTCGGGGTGCTCTTTCACACAGGCTCGTCAATTCTGAAAATCGGCTGTCTCGCTCAAATCGAATCCGTTATCAACCGCTACAACGACGGAGGCATGGACCTTCTTGCAGCGGGAACGGAGCGATTCAGCGTCTCCCGATTTCACGACGACAAGCCGTATCTGGAAGCGGAGGTGGCCATCTTTCACGATGAACCACCAGAGCCCCGGAACGAAGCCGAAGAAATTTCGGCAGCCCAAAGGGCAATTCACCATCTGGAGCAATTCGCCCGGGCGGTGGGATACGATATCGACCGAACGATTCTGAACAACCTGGACCACGAAGAACTTTCCTTCCTTTTGGCCACCACCGACATCTTCAGCACCGAGGAAAAGCAGCGCCTCCTGGAGAGCCGGTCTACCCTGGAGCGCATGGAAGAGGCCTCCCGAGCCCTTCAGACAAGCTGCCAGCGTCGCCTTATGGAACACCGTATACGGAAGATCCTCAATAAAACCGACACGGAGGATCTCACAAATCTCTTTAACTGATATCCCGGGCCACCCAGGCCCGGAAGGAGCCATCAATGATTATGGAAGTAACTCTTCAGGACGGCCCCCGGACGGTACAGGTACCAGCCAACTCACAGGAGCTAGCCCTCCGCAAGGGACCGGGTGGAGTAGCGCGTCCTGACCTGTGGCTATCTTCGGTGGCTCTCCAGATCCGAGCCCCCGAGTCGTGGTGGAACCAGGCTCGAGCCTACTTCCCTGAAGTTCTCTGGTTGCGATCCCGGCCGGACAAGGATGAAACAGGCGAGCGAAGACTCACCCAGGAGGATTTTGAAACCCCCCTTCCCGAAGGGGTGATACAGGCCCTGAACAATTATATCCTTTGCGGTGACCGCTCTTCGCTACGGGCGCAACTGCCGGCGAATTTCATCCGAGTTGGTGTGGTTCAGACAAACCTGGCCATCGTCGCCGATCTTTTTCGGGAACGAGGACACTACAATGACGGGCACTGGGCCAGTTTTTGTCGTATACTTCGGGATGAGCCACGCCTCGCCCGAGCTTTCGATCAAGAGAAGGGAGAAAGGTCATGAGAGATTATGCAAAACGAATCCGGCAACTGACAAAAGAGCAGGGAAACACACTGAAAGGCCTGGAACAGGCCCATAGGGAAGCCGGCGTCCACGCCGTTGATCTCCCGGAGGGCGAGAGACCCTCGTCAACGGTCTCTCTCATCGAGGAATACCTGGCAGTCCGGAAGAAAATTGAAACAGCCAGCACCGCTATTGACCGAATGATGCACATCGACGCGCGGCAGGAAGAAATAAAACAAAAGCTGAAAGCCCTCCAGGATGAGCGGGACAGCATGAACGTGCGTCTCTCAGGGGTCTACGAACAGATTGGAGCGGTAGCGTTCCGCCTCTTCAAGGAATCTTCCCTGATCGACGCTGGTTATTCATCAATTTTTGAGACCCTTGTGAGTTACCACGACGAAATCCAGAATCTGGAATCAAAAATAAGCGCCCTCGGCACCCAGGAAAATCCCGAAACAAAGGCACCGCTCCTGGGAAAAATAAAGACCAAAAGCAAGAGCCTCTACCTCCGAAACAGGAAAAACGTCCGGGAAAATCGCTTGCCGGAGCTCCTCAAAACTGCAGGAGAGCAACTCGCCCAAGGCGATTTCATTGAGCAGGTGGGCGACGAAGAATTGAATCGCGTCTCTGAGCCACTTCTGACAGCACGAACCCGCTGGCAGGAAATTGACAGGGAGCGACAGGAACTCACCCTGGAATCAGGCCGCCTCGTGGAGGAGTTCAACGCCCTCTCGGACAACCGGGGGCTGGACCGGGCTCGGGGCGAGCGGGAGGAAGAAATCTCCCGGGCCAGGGAAGAGCTGTCAAAAATATCCGCAGCCATCGGGATGATTATCGAGGAAGAAACTCCCGAAGGGTTTGCCGACTGCATCGGCCAGATCCGGAACTTCCGGGAAGAGATCAGTCGCCAGGAATCACTCCTGAAACGCCTCCAGGCAGGACAGGAACTGGAAACGGTAGAACGAAACCTGGCGAGCTGCCACAAGCATCAGGAAAAAACCCGCAACGAAATCGCCGATCTGGAAGAGCAGTTGCGGCAACTCAACAGCCAGGAAGAATCGCTTCGTCAACAGGAACAGCAACTCTCTGCCGAGCGAGGAAACCCCGAAGAGCTCTTTCCCACCTGAGAAGCGGGCACACGAGACGATGGAACAATCCCTTTTTGAGCAGGGAAGACTGCCCCTGGCAGCACGATTGCGCCCGCGAACTCTTGAAGAGTTCATCGGACAAGAGCACATTCTGGGCCCCGGACGACTCCTGCGTCGCGCGATCGAAGCCGACCGCCTTCAATCGCTTGTCCTCTCGGGCCCCCCGGGCACGGGGAAAACCACTCTGGCCCGGGTTATCGCCGAGAAAACCTGCAGCCAGTTCCTCTCGGTGAACGCCGTTCTCAGCGGTGTAAAGGACATCCGCGAGGCCATCACCAAGGCCCAGGCCTTTTCAAACAAAACAAACCACAGGACGATCCTCTTCGTCGATGAGGTTCACCGGTGGAACAAGAGCCAGCAGGATGCGCTCCTGCCGTGGGTGGAGGATGGCCTCTTCATCCTGGTGGGAGCCACCACGGAAAACCCCTTTTTCGAGGTGAATAAAGCGCTCCTCTCCCGAAGCAGGGTTTTTCTCCTCACCCCCCTGACAGAGCAGGAGCTGCACCGGGTAATCGATTTTGCCCTGAGCGACACCGACCGTGGCTACGGCCACTACCAGGTTAATCTTACCCTGGACGCCCGGAACCATCTGGTCAGATCATCCTCGGGCGACGCCCGGACGCTCCTGAATGCCCTGGAGCTGGCTGTGGAAACCAGCGGCGACAGATTTCCTCCCCTCCGGGGTGAGCCAATTGACGTCACTCTGGAGATAGCCGAGGACAGTATCCAACGGCGCGCCGTATTGTACGACAAGGATGGCGACTACCATTTCGACACGATTTCAGCTTTTATCAAGTCCCTTCGAGGCTCCGATCCCGACGCAGCGCTTTACTGGCTCGCCCGGATGGTCTCGGCCGGGGAAGACCCGCGCTATATCTTCCGGCGCATGCTTATCCTTGCTGCTGAGGACGTAGGCCTGGCAGATCCTGATGCACTGTCCCGAGTCACCACGTGCGCCAACGCCTTCGACCGGGTGGGCATGCCCGAGGGACAATTTCACCTTGCCCAGGCAGCCCTGTATTGCGCACTGGCTCCAAAATCAAACTCGACCCTGGGATATTTTGACGCCCTCAAGGCAGTCCAGCAGGCCTATTCCGATGATGTCCCGGCCCATCTCCAGGATCCATCCCGGGACGGCCCCGCCCTGGGTCACGGCCACGGCTACCTCTACCCTCACGCCTACCGCGACCACTGGGTTGCCCAGCAATATCTCCCGGAAACCCTTCAGGGAAATATTTTTTTCCACCCCGGCAGTCTGGGTTGGGAAGAAACACGCCGGGAATCCCTGGAAGAGCATCGGAGGCTTCAGCTTGCAGCAGAGCAGGAACACCCCCTGCTGATGCACACCGTCCCGGCTCTCCAGGGAGCCTCCGCCCGGTGGCTGCAACGGATTGATGGAGCCACTCTGGAAGAGGCTGTTGCACTGCGGGAAGAGGTCCTGCAGCTCCTCGCCCCCCTTTCCACCGACAGGATACTCCTCTGCGGAGCCCCTCTCCAGCTTTTCCTGTGGGAAACGCTGCGTCGGACTCCCGGCGGGATTACCCTAGTCTGGGGATCAGACCAGCGGGACCTGGAATCGATGCAACATCTTCTGGATCGATCTCCCCTGGGCGATCTGGAAGCCCCTCAAATCGCAGGCCCCCTAGAGCCGGGGGCAATCCCCGAAGAGAAAGGAGATTATTCCGGCCCCTTTGACCGGATCCTTTGTCGCCTGTGGCCCGATCATCCTCCTCAAGAGATCCTGAAGCGACTGCTCCCCCTCTGTCTGCCTCGGGGAACCCTGCTTTTTCTTGATATAGAACCGACCCGGGGAACTCGCCCTTCCCGGCTCTTGCAAGATCTTGCCGCTCTTCCACTTCAGGCTCTGGAAGCCCTGGTTGCGGCCGAGGAAACTCTCTTCCCCCAACGCCAACCCCTGTGGGAGGAAGCCCTCTCTCGCACCTTTCCCTCAACCGAACAGGACCACACGGTCCTTCGCTCCTGGATACATACCCAGGTCTCACGAAAGGTTTCCCCCTCCCTGGTTCAGAGCTGGTTTGCCCCTGACCAACCGCTAGCGCAGGAACTGCTCCGACAGGATCAGGCCCGGGCTCTGGAAGAAATCCGGGAGGAAGCTAAAAAGATTCCTCCCGGGCAATACAACTGGGAGAGGGTCTTTATGGCGGTAAAAATCACGAAACCTGCTTGACAAAAAACGAGCAACACGGCATATTCCTCCCCACACACGGTGGGTGTAGTTCAATGGTAGAGCGCCAGATTGTGGTTCTGGTTGTTGCGGGTTCAAGTCCCGTCATCCACCCTGTTGATGCGCCCGTAGCTCAGCCTGGATAGAGCGTCGGACTTCGAATCCGCAGGTCGCAGGTTCGAATCCTGCCGGGCGTACAACACTTTTAGGGCCGTTAGCTCAGCTGGCAGAGCAGCAGACTCTTAATCTGCGGGTCGAAGGTTCGATCCCTTCACGGCTCAGGGCTGGCAAAAAGCAGCACACAAAGATGCTGCAGGTGCTTGACATAATGCAGGCCTTTGGCTAGCATTAGCGAGAGTGGTGAAATTGGTAGACACGCCAGATTTAGGATCTGGTGCCGGAACGGCGTAAGGGTTCGAGTCCCTTCTCTCGCACGGAAGGGACGCACAGTCCGATGGTCTTCCCATACAACCACCGCTCCGGGTTTCGCGTCATGCGAGCCGTTTTTGCGAGAGTAGCTCAGTGGTAGAGCTCCACCTTGCCAAGGTGGATGTCGCGGGTTCGAATCCCGTCTCTCGCTCTCTCTATAGTAAGGCGGTTCGGGAATCCCCGAATCGCCTTTTTTGTTACTATTTTGAAATCTGGTATGTTCGAGAGGGTTACAGATGATCCAGGAAAAGAAGATCGAGAAACTTGAAAACTCGGCGGTACAGTTACACATTACCATACCCCAGGATGAAGTCCGGGTGGCCTACGACGACCTCGTCAAAAAATACGCAAAATCGGCTCAGATCAAGGGATTCCGCAAGGGCAAAGTCCCCCGGGATCTCCTGGAACGCCGTTTCGGAGAGGGCTTCCGTGCAGAAGCGCTCCAGAACCTTCTTGAGGCTGGCCTGGAAGAGGCCCTGAAGGACGTGGAAGAGCGTCCCCTCCCCTATGCGCGCCCGTCCCTGGTAGAAGAAGATCTGGAGCTCACCCTGGACGCCCCCCTTTCCTTCAGCGTCACCTACGATGTCTTCCCCGAAGTCACCCCGGGAACCTACGAGGGCCTCACCGTGGCAGAGCCCAAAGTCTCTATCACGAAAGCCGATGAAGACCGTGAGCTGGAAGAACTCCGTCAGCAGAATGCCCTGGTCATCGAGAAAGAAGACGGCACCGTCGCAAAAGGCGATATCGCCACGGTAACCCTGGAAGAGCTCGATGAGGACGGATCGCCCCTGGATGGGACACGGCAGGAAGACCTGACGGTCACTGTGGGGGAAGAAGAAAACCTCTACCGCATCGACAAGGATATCATCGGTTTCTCCCGGGGCGAAACACGGACCATCGAGAAAGAGTACTCCCAGGAAGACGACCATGAATCCCTGAAGGGCCAGAAAAAACGCCTCCAGGTAACAGTCTCCACGATCAAACAGCGCGACGTACCCGAACTGGACGATGAATTTGCCCAGGATGTGAGCGATGAGTTTGAAACACTCAAGGATCTGCGAAAGGACATCAAGAAGCGCCTTGCAGAAAACGCCGAGAAAAAAATCCGGGCTCAAAAAATCGATGAGCTCATGAAGCAGATCTCCGAAAACACAGCCCTGGAGGTCCCCGCCTCCATGGTTCAAACGGAGCTGGAGTCCAGCTGGCGCGGACTGGCCGAGCAGTACCATGCAACACCGGAGCAGCTTGAGCAACTCCTTGCCTTCCAGGGGAAGACCCGGGATGAGATCTTTGACGAGTGGCGCCCCTCGGCCCTGGAACGACTGAAGCGAAGCCTGATCGCCCAGAAGCTGATTGAGCTGGAAAAAATCGAGGTTAGCGACGCCGAGGCTGAAGATCAGATACGCAAGGACGCCGAGGAGCGAAAGGCCGACCCCGAACCGATCCTTGAATATTACCGGAACAAAAATATGCTTTCCTACGTTAAACAGGACCTGGCCGAGCGCACGCTCTTTGACCGGCTCCTGGAAAAAAGTACCGTGACTCCCGGCGAAAAGATCAAATATCTGGACTTGATGGCCGAGAATGGGTAAGTTTCCGAGTATGAATGAACAGAGTAATACCCTGGTGCCGATCGTTGTAGAACAGACCGGCATCGGTGAGCGTTCCTACGACATCTTTTCCCGCCTCCTGAAAGACAGGATCATTTTCCTGGACGGTCAGATCCACGACGCCGTTGCTGACCTTGTGGTGGCCCAGATGCTTTTCCTCGAGAGTCAGGATCCGGAAAAGGACATCAGCCTCTACATCAATAGCCCCGGAGGATCTGTAACGGCAGGCCTCGCAATTTATGACACCATGCAGTACATCCGGCCCGACGTTCAAACGATCTGCATGGGTCAAGCGGCGTCCATGGCAGCCCTTCTCCTCACGGCGGGAGCTCCCGGAAAACGACGGGCGCTCCCCTCCTCAAGAATTCTGATTCACCAGCCCTGGGGCGGAGTCCAGGGGCAGGCAACGGACATCGGCATCCAGGCTCGCGAAATCGTCCGGCTGAAAAAAATGCTGATCGATTACTTTGCACACCATACCGGCAAGGCAGCGGACAAGATCGCCCAGGATCTGGAGCGGGACTACTTCATGTCAGCCCAGGAGAGCGTCGAATACGGAATCGCAGACGAAATTCTTGTCCGAGGTAATAATGATAAAACAAAAAAATGAGACCGGAAAATCCTGCTCCTTCTGCGGGAAAAAGGCCGAGCATGCCCGGCGGTTGATCGCCGGACCAGGCGTCTACATCTGCGACGAGTGCGTGAATGTCTGCAAGCGCATGATCGACGAAGAAGATGACATTCTGACCTCCACGATTCTTGAGACTGTCCCCAGCCCCAAGGAGATCAAGGAGTACCTGGATAACTATGTAATTGGCCAGGATGTGGCAAAGAAAATCCTCTCTGTGGCGGTTTATAACCACTACAAGCGGATCAGCCACAAAGTTGATCTGGAGGATGAGGTAGAACTGGAAAAATCCAACGTTCTCCTGATCGGTCCTACGGGAACAGGAAAAACCCTTCTGGCCCAGACCCTGGCACGCAAGATGAAAGTCCCCTTTGCAATAGCCGATGCAACGACCCTTACCGAGGCCGGTTACGTTGGAGAGGACGTGGAGAACATCCTCCTCAAGCTCTACCAGGCAGCGGGAGGGAACATTTCCGCCACCGAACGGGGGATCATCTACATCGACGAGATCGACAAAATAGCACGCAAAAGCGAGAATGCTTCGATCACCCGGGATGTGAGCGGTGAAGGTGTGCAACAGGCCCTGTTGAAGATCATCGAAGGCACCAGCGCATCGGTTCCTCCCCAGGGAGGGCGGAAGCACCCCAGCCAGGAGATGATCCGCATCGACACATCCAATATCCTCTTCATTGTGGGGGGGGCTTTCGTAGGTCTTGATCGGGTGATTGACTCCCGAATCTCCAAGCAACCCATGGGTTTTGGAGCAGATGTCCAGACCTCGGCCGAGAAGGATCTTATCAGCCTCTACAAGCAGATTCACCCGGACGACTTGATCAAGTTTGGCCTGATCCCGGAGTTTGTGGGCCGTCTGCCAATCCATGTTACCCTGGAAGATCTGGACATCACCGCCCTGACACGCATCTTGAAAGAACCAAAAAACAGCGTGGTGAAACAGTATCAGCTTTCAATGCGCCTGGATAATGTAGACCTGGTCTTTGAGGAAGGTTCTCTGGAAGCGATCGCAGAACAGGCTCTTACCCGCAAAACGGGAGCCCGGGGATTGCGAGCCATCGTCGAGCGCATCATGACCGAGGTGATGTACGAAATTCCCTCCATTGAGGGAGAAAAACGCGTGGCAATCACGAAGGATGACATCCTCAAGGGACAAAAACCTACTATTGAGCTGATCCAGAAATCCGCATGAGGTTCATCCCCGGGAAGCGGGAGCACCCAGAGCTTCCGCTACTCCCCCTGAAAGAGACCTTCTTTTTCCCCGGGATGTTGCTTCCACTGGTCATAACCCGAGCCGAGGGAAAAGCGGCGATCCGCCAGGCCATGGAAAGCGACAGGAAGGTCCTGGCCGTGGCCCAGAAAAACCCCCAGGCCCCTCCCCCGGGAGAAGCTCTCTCGCCGGAAATGCTCCACCCTGCCGGCACGATTGTACACATTGTACAGCTCATGAAGATGCCCGATGGGGCTGTGCGGGTTATGCTGGAGGGGCAGGAACGCGTCTCCCGAAAGACCACAGCTCTACGGGAAGATCTCTTTCTGGCCCGCACCGAGGCGATCACCCCTGACCGAGCCGATCCCGGAGGAATCCTTCCGAAGATGGTTCGCGTTATCCAGGATACTTTCAAGGAATACGCTATTCTCTCGGGGGTGATCACCACCGATGTGCAGCGGAAGGTGGCGGCCGCAGAGAGCGCCGACAGGATCGCTGATCTTGTGGCCGGCTACGTCTCCTTTGACAGCGAGAGCCGACTCCAGCTTCTCCAGGAGCGGTCCACCATAAAACGGGTCCACCACGTATCGGATTTGCTGAACGGCGAGGTGGAGCTACTCAAACTGAAACGCTCCATAAAGGATCGGGTACGCCGACGCCTTGAAAAGAACCAGAGAGATTACTTCCTTCAGGAGCAAATCCGGGAACTCAACAAGGAACTCGGCGAGGATCCTTCTGAAGATGATACCCTTCGGGAAATAAAAGAACGGCTCAAGGCAAAAGCCGTCCCCGAGGCCGTCTCCGAGCGCGTCACCAAGGAAATGGATCGCCTCAGAAAACTGCCCCCTGTCTCGCCCGAATCGGGCATTATTCGAACCTATATCGACTGGTTGCTTGACCTCCCCTGGGAACCGGCGCCCCGTGAATCCATTGATATTCATCGAGCAGCGGAAGTTCTGGATGAAGACCACTACGACATGCGAAAACCCAAGGACCGTCTCCTGGAATACATCGCAGTCCACTCCCTGAATCCCGAGATAAAGAGTCCTATTCTCTGCTTTGTGGGCCCCCCCGGAACGGGGAAAACATCGCTGGGGCGCTCCGTTGCCCGAGCCCTGGGAAGATCCTTCGTGAGACTCTCTCTGGGAGGCGTGCGGGACGAAGCAGAAATCCGGGGGCACCGAAGAACCTACGTGGGGGCCCTGCCCGGCCGAATCATTCAGGCCATGAAACGCGCAGAGGAACACAACCCGGTGATCCTCCTGGATGAAATTGACAAGATTGGAACCGATTTCCGGGGAGACCCCTCAAGCGCACTCCTGGAGGTTCTGGACCCCGAGCAAAACAGCACCTTTTCTGACCACTATATCGAGATTCCCTTTGACCTCTCCCAGGTCACCTTTCTCACCACAGCCAACTCTCTTCATACCATTCCCGCCGCGCTCCGGGATCGCCTTGAGATCATCGAGATTCCTGGTTATACCGAGCCGGAAAAGCGCCGAATCGCCCGGGACTTCCTCATTCCCGAACAAATTCAGGAAAACGGCCTGGGCGAGAGCAAGATCGTCTTCAGAAAAGACGCGATCACCACCCTCATCACGGAGTATACCACAGAAAGCGGCGTTCGCAGTCTGAAACGGGAGATCGCATCGGTAACGAGAAAACTGGCCCGGGAACTTCTTGAGGCAGGAACATCGCCTGCCGACTACAGTAAAACCCTGGGATCGGGAACGATCGCCCGACTCCTGGGGCCACCCCGATATCGTCATGATCTGGACAAACACGATGAAAACCCGCCCGGACGGGTCCAGGGGCTTGCCTGGACCGAAACGGGTGGCGTGGTCCTCTCCGTGGAGGCCGCGCTCCTGAAGGGGCCCGGCGAAATGGTTCTCACGGGAAGTCTGGGCGATGTGATGAAAGAAAGCGCACGCATAGCTCTGAGCAGAATTGTCTCGGGAACAGCTTCGGAAACCCTGGCCTTTGATCGGACATCTCAATCGGTCCATATACATGTTCCCCAGGGAGCGATCCCCAAAGACGGCCCCTCGGCGGGTATTACAGTCTACACGGCGCTTTACTCGCTTCTGGCGGGACTGCCGATTGATGATGATCTGGCCATGACCGGCGAACTCACCCTGACAGGAAGAGTTCTTCCCATAGGAGGAATCAAGGAGAAGCTCCTGGCAGCGCAGCGCCGGGAAATCTCCCGGGTTATACTCCCTCGAGGCAATAAGGCCGATGTGGAGGTCCTCTCCAGGGAAAACACTCGAGGCCTCACCTTTTTCTACGTTGACCAGGTAGACCAGATTATCCCCATCGCCTTTTCTGACCGGAAAGAAACGGGAGAACCTCGACAGGATAGTCCCGCCTCACCCGATAACCCCAGCAACCCCAGTAACCCCAGTAACCAAACAATCAAAACCAGGGAGCCCTGACAGAGGGCATGTCTGGCAAATGCGTTCTGGAACACCTATGCTGAAGCACACCTATGCTGAAGCACATATAAAGGAGGCCGTTTCGTGAAATCTCTTGAAGGAAAATCTCTTCTGGCGCTTATAGACTGCACCCCCGAGGAGATCCGCTATCTCCTGGATCTCTCTCACCGGGTCAAGCAGGAACAGGCCACGGCGGAACGCCCCCAGCGCTTTCGGGGGCAAACACTGGCAATGCTTTTCGAGAAACGTTCCACCCGCACCCGGGCAGCTTTCGAGACTGCCTTTGGCGAGGAAGGAGGCCATCCGGTTTTTCTTTCCAGTGCAGACATCCAACTGGGAGCCAAGGAAACCGTGGAGGATACCGCCCGTGTCCTGGGGCGAATGTTCGATATTATCGAGTTTCGCGGATTCTCCCACAGAACCGCAGAAAAACTTGCTTGCCATGCCGGGGTCCCTGTGATCAACGGGCTCACTGACCAGTGGCACCCAACCCAGGCTCTTGCCGATCTTCTTACCATAGAAGAGCACACCGGCGCGCTCGAAGGGGTCACCTCAGTTTATTGCGGCGACGGCAGAAACAACGTGAGCAACAGTCTCCTGGTAGGAGCCGTTGCCATGGGATTGCACCACCACATAATCTGCCCGCCAGAACTTGCTCCGGACCCGGACCTGCTGGCAACAGTGGCAGCCCGCCAGGACTATCCCGGCACCGTCACCGTTCACCACGATCTCCAGTCCCTCCCTCCCGAGGCGGAGGTAATCTACACCGACGTGTGGGTATCCATGGGTGAAGAGGGCCAGGAAGCAGAACGAACGGGGCTGCTCTCTCCGTTTCAGGTAACCGATCACGTGATGGCCCGGGCACCGAAGGCAATATTCCTCCACTGTCTCCCGGCAGTGCGGGGAAACGAGATGACCCCTTCGGTGATTGACGGGCCCACCTCACGGGTATGGGATCAGGCAGAAAACCGAAAACACACAATCAAAGCGGTGATGCTTGCTTCCCTGGGACTCGCGTAGTACTATATTTACTATGAGAACAATCAAGGCGTTGGCAGTTTCTTCGTTCTTTCTTCTCTTGGCAGTTCCGGCTTTCGCCCAGGATCAAGGAGGAGCCGATTCTTCTTTACTGGCCATGACCGTCCAGGTTCAGCGAGTATATCCCCACAGGCTCGGCTACAAGGTCATCTACAGTCGTTCGGACCTCTATCCGGGTGTAGTCTATATGCCCGGCCGGTGGTTCACCGAGGCAGCGGGCAAGGCCGAGATAATCTATACATCGCATCCCAGCGCACCCTATCTCACGGTATTTTACCGGAACGGTGAAGTCTCGCACCTTCGTCTCGTTGTTCAATCCAGTCGCACTCACAGAACGTGGGGAGCCCTGCCCAGCAGTCAGGATCCCCGCGACGCCTTTGAGAGCGACGAGTTTCGTATAGTCTACTGACGCAGCAGGAGCAGCATGCCACAGGACACCCTTCTCGAGGTACCGAAGGAGTTAATAGACTTTCTCCTTCGGCATTCCTCTTTTGTGATTGCAGGACACAAAGAACCCGACGCCGACTGCCTGGGAACCCAGCTTGCCTTGGGAAGCGCCTTGAGACGCTTGGGCAAGGAGGTCCTTCTTGTCAATGCAGGCCCCTTCGAGCGGCACGAGATAACTCCCTTTGAGCACTATTTCTTGCCGGGGCCTGAATCCCCGCCCCGGGCCACGGCATCTTCTGATCTGGTGCCGGAGGCGGCCATCATCGTTGACTGCTCCAGCGCAGACCGGCTCGGATCCATGGCAGAACAGATCCTCAATTTGCCTCTGGCGGTTGTGGATCACCACGCCAGCGGAGAACGACTTCAGGGAGTGCATTTCATCCTCCCCGAGGTTCCGGCCGCAACAATTCTCGCCACCGCCCTCATTCAGGGCCTTGGCCTTGAAATAACCCGGGAGGAAGCGGAGTGGCTCTTTCTGGGCCTCGTCACCGATACGGGCTTTTTCCGGTTTCTGGCACCCCACCAGCACATTGCCTTTACCACGGCGGCAAAACTGGCACAAAGGGGCGCATCACCCCAGGGGACCGATCGCTTTCTCTCATCGGGCCGCTCCTGGGAGAGCCGTCAGCTCATTGCCCGGCTTCTCCAAAGGTCCGAACGTCTTCTGGAGGGATCGGTTCTGCTCACATACCAGACAGCAGGCGATGAAAAGGAATTCGGTCGACACCGCGACTCCGATGCCCTCTATCGTCTCCTCCTGGCTGTAGAAGGGGTCCGGGTTGTTGTCCTGGTAAAAGAAAAACCAAAGGGCTGTGCGATCAGTTTCCGCGCCACCGACTCAACCGATATGGGTGCCCTGGCCGCTTCCTTTGGGGGCGGCGGACACCAAAAGGCCTCTGGTGCCTTTGTTGCAGAACCCCTGAACCAGTTTCTTCCCCGCCTCAGGCAGTCCCTGCTGGGGATCGCTTGAGGAACCCTCTTCCCCGTTAATACTTCGAAACTTTCATTTTCCCCTTTCATTTAACAACTTCTTTTCCATGGGCATGCAGAAATTTTTGGCATGATTTTTGCATATCCTCTATAAAGGAGGATATAGATGAAATCACTGGATCAATACTACAGAGGTTACCAGAGCCAGACCATATCCTGGGACCGGTTTGTAGCGGAGGCCCTGAAGTTCATGAGGAGAGTCCTGGGAAAACGGCATCGTCTGGACACGGAAGAGATGGAAGAGATCATCGCCGATTTCTATCCCCGGCTGGTAAAGATGGCAGAAACCTACCAGGATCAGGGCGCATCCTTCGAGGGGTACCTGGCGACGACCCTCTACCACAGCAGCCGGGAGTACATGCGAAAGAAAATTGATCACAGGAACTGCCATGTATACCTTTCGGAGAGCTCCGGAAGCGTCTCTTCGATTCCTGAACTTGTCAGCGAGATGGACCAAACCATTCACTATGGCACGCACCGACCGGAAATCATTCGTCTTCAGGGAGCAGGAACCGAGGAGGCCTTGAAAAAACAACTGCTCTATCTCTTTTGCAAGAACGTCCCCCTCCTCTCTCTCCAGGACTGCCAGAGCTTTTCCCACATCTTTGATCTCCCCTTGTCCTGGATGACTGCCATAGGAGAATACTGCCGCCACCATCGGGCCGATCGGGCCCAGCGAAGAACAATTTTTCAGGAACGCCGGGACAAACATTACTCGGCCATGCTGCACTTCGAGCGGGAGTTGCAGGAAGAGTTCTACCCCCCTATCCGGGAGAAACTGAAACGGCGAAGCAATCACCACCGGAAACTCTGGCTCTTGTATATCCAGAGATTGAAAAAGCAAAATATTCACCTCTCAAACAAGGAAGTTGCTCTTCTTTTGGGGGTTCCCAAGGGAACAGTGGACAGCTCTCTCCACAACCTTAGCAAACGCCTTGCATCATCCCTGGCAACACAGTAGCATCGGACAATGCATATTCTTCTTGCCTCAAACAACGAGCACAAGCGCCGGGAAATAGATGGGATTTTGAAACACCTCGGGGCGACAGTCACCGTTCTTCAACCCTGCGATCTCGGATTTTCCTTTGACGTGGTCGAGGATGGAGATACCTTCGCTGCCAACGCTCTTCTGAAAGCCCGGGGGCTCGCTGCGCTGATTCGTGGCGAGCTTCTTCCCGGAACGTCTCTGGACGCCTCTCTTGAAACAGTGAAAGAGAAGCTGCACGCCCTCTGCGGATCCCAGGTACCGCCAGTTCTTGCCGATGACTCCGGGATCTGCGTCCATGCCCTGGACAACCGGCCCGGCATCTACTCTGCCCGTTACGGGAACACCCCTGACGCCCCTCCCCTGGATGATACCGGCAGAAATGCCCTGCTCCTTCGGGAACTGGAGGATCATCAAGATCGGGGCGCCCATTACGTCTGCAACGCTGTCCTCCTCTATGAGGATGATCGCTATCTCCAGATTCAGGAAACATGGCACGGAGAAATTGTGAAGATCCCCCGGGACGGGAAAACGGGATTCGGCTACGACCCGGTCTTCCTGTTGCCTCATCGGGGCGAGACGGTGGCCGAGATTTCCCAGAGCGAAAAAGACCAGATTTCTCACCGGGCCAAAGCCCTGGCAGCACTTGCCCGGGCAGCAGACTGGATCAGCGTCTCCGGTAAATAATTCCCCGCACGCGGCGGTGCCAACCGGGACCGCCGCCCTGGTTGACCAGTCCGGCCCCTTCCCGTATCGTCCTGACATGACTACTGTACCGAACCGGGACGATATCCCCCGTGAGCATCAATGGGATTTGGGGTCACTGTACCAGAAGGAAGAACAATGGGAAGAAGACCTGTGCCGTCTTTCGAGCCTGGAATCCGAAGTTCAGACCTACCCGGGCAAGCTCGCAGAATCGGCCGACACCCTCCTGGCCTGGCTCCAGTTACAAACCCGAATTGAGGAAACCGAGGAGCGGCTGGGCTACTACGCCATGCTCCGCCACTCCGAAGATGCAGGAAACAGCGAGAACCAGGACCGTCTGAGCAGATATACCCAAACAGCGTCCCGCCTTGATGCAGCGACAAGTTTTTTTGCACCCGAGATCCAGCAGATCCCGGACTCCAGAATGGAAGAACTCCTGGCAGACCCCCGACTGGAAGAGTTCCGTATTACTCTGGATCGGGTGCTACGCTACAAGCCTCACACCCTCACTCCCGGAGAGGAACGTATCCTGGCGATGCAGCAGGAGGCAAACCAGACCGCTTCCAAAGCTTTCAGCGCCCTTCTTGATGTAGATCTCGATTTCGGTGAGGTCGAAACCCCGGAAGGCCCCAGGAGCCTGACACAATCCAGTTTTGGCAGCCTTCTGGAGCATCCCGACCGGTCGGTGCGGGAACGAGCCTTCCACCAGTTTTACCGCTCCTTTGATCAACACAAGAACACCTTGGCCGCACTGTATGCCGGCAGTGTCAACCTCGATGTCTACCGGGCCCGGGTGCGGAAATTCCCTTCAGCCCTGGCAGCCCGACTCTTTCCTGACGATGTTCCCTCCAGGGTCTACGAGAATCTCCTGGCGGTGGTACGGAAAAACCTTCCCCTGCTGCACCGCTATTACCGAATCAGAAAGCGGGCTCTTCACCTGAAAGACCCTGCGATCTGGGACACGCGCGTTGCCCTGGTTCCGGCTATCACGGTCAACAATCCCTACGAGAAAGCTGTTGAAACGGTCCTGGCCTCTCTGGCCCCCCTCGGAGAGGAGTACGTCACTACCCTCCGGGGAGGACTCCTGGGAGGGTGGGTTGACCGCTACGAGAACAAGGGAAAGCGGTCCGGAGCCTTCTCAGCGGGCAGCTACCGGGGCGATCCCTATATCCTTCTGAACTACAAGGATGACACCCTGCGGGATATGTTCACCTTGACCCACGAAGCGGGTCACAGCATGCATTCCTGGTATTCCGTACGCAACAATCCCTTTCAGCACTACCAGTACACGATTTTCGAGGCTGAAGTGGCCAGCACCTTCAACGAGCAACTCTTGGTGCACCATCTCATGGGGCAGGAACAGAGCCGCTCCATGCGGGCTTATCTCATCAGCAAGCACGTCGATGATATTGTGGCCACGCTCTTTCGCCAGACCATGTTCGCCGAGTACGAAAAACTGGTCCACGACCACGTGGAGGGGGGAAAAGCCCTCACAGTTGACTGGTTTCGCCAGACCTACCGGGATCTTCTCCTGGCCTATTTTGGCGATACCCTGGAAATCCCTGACTTGCTTGATCTGGAAGGGCTGAGGATTCCCCACTTCTACCGCTCTTTCTATGTATACAAATACGCCACAGGGATTTCGGCAGCAATAACCCTCTCCCGAAGAGTTCTTGAGGGAGGCCCCGGCGAACGGGATGACTATTTCCGGTTCCTGCGCTCGGGGGGATCCCGCTTTCCCCTGGACTCCCTCAACGCCGCAGGGGTAGATATGGCACAACCGGAGCCGATTCAGCTGGCCCTGGACCTGCTTTCGCAGCAACTGGATCTCCTGGAAGCCACTCTTTTCGACGAAGACAGCCCGGACAGCAAAAATAAACGGGGATGCGCCGGAACTCCTTGACACTCTCTGGAGGGCGTGATATCTTGCGCATCGTTCTGACGCGGCAGTGGCGGAACTGGTAGACGCGCTAGCTTGAGGGGCTAGTGTCCGCAAGGACGTGGAGGTTCAAGTCCTCTCTGCCGCACAATAAAGTCCGTCAGTGTAATGAATCACACTGGCGGACTTTTTTTTGGCGTAAATCCTGTATAGCTGACACCGGACACCGGACACCGGACACCAGGTTGCCCGGACCACCGCCACCAGCGCTTTCAGTCGGCGAATCAGACAAACCCCACAGAATTTACTTTTCTAAATGACAAAAACTATATTACACTTACGTTCTATGGGACTTCAGACATCGAAACAGAGAAGCAAGAAAACCACAGTAGCTACCAATACACAGAGCCGGAAACCTCCGGTATTTCATCTTCGTTTGCGTGCCAAGATGCTCATTGCCTTCGGCTCTTTGTCCTTGATCATCCTCGGGGCCGGCGGAACGGGGGCCCTCCGGATTGCCCGCCTCCACCAGGATGCCCGGCAAATCACCGATCAGGCAAACCCTCATCTCTACGCTATCATGCGCTCCCGCCTGGCTGTGACTCAGGCCCAACTGTTGCTCGAGAACGTGATCGCCGGATTTGAAGACACCCGGGAGCTTGAGCGGGTCCGGGGGCTCTCGACCCTTGCCAACGAATATTTGGAGGCAATTCTTGAAGGGGGCGTTGTGGAGGGTCAGGAATTTCTTCCCGCCTCGTCGGAGGAAGCGGAGTTTGCTCTGCGACAACTCCAAACCTTCTCCATGTCCATGCGAACCATGGTGGATAACAGGCTGAACTTTTTTGAATCGGCCGGCCGGGACAACGTGACGCTCCGGCAGGGCTTCATCCGAAATCAGCAGCAGTACGAGAGTGCTGCCGAACGAGCCCAGGCCGTAATCGACCAGGAGGTCCTGGAGACGGTGGCCGTGATGAACGCCAACGCCGCTCAAGGAATGCGCCTGCTCCTGGGAGCAACCGCAGTGAGCCTGGTCCTTGCCCTGGTCCTGGCCATCGGCCTCTCGCGGCACGTGGTCAACCGGGTGCGCCTCACCAGGCAGGTCTCGCAAAAACTCGCCACGGGGGACCTCACGGCCCGCGTCACCGTCCGGGGCCACGACGAGATCGGCGAGATGGGCCGGGATATCTCCTCGGCCGTGTCGGGGTTGAACCGGATCATAGGCACCGTGGTGGACCGCATCCAGGTCCTGAACGCCACGGGAGA